>JAJTHJ010000007.1 GCA_021298875.1 Burkholderiales bacterium
AGCACGTTCAACAGGTCGCTCTGGCCGTCGAGCTTCAGTCGCCCGAACTGCCACAGCAGCCGCGCCGCGGCGAGCGCATCGCGCCAGTCGCGCACGACGAACGGCCCGCCCAGGTTGGGCGGTGCGCGCAGCACCCAGTCTTTCAGCACCGCGGCCAGGCGGTCGAGCTGCGCGTAGTACTGCGGCAGACGCTCGGCGTCGCGCGCGGAGAACTTGCGCAACTCCGCCTGCGTGGCATCCAGCCCGCCGCCGTACTTCAGGTAGCGCCCGTCGGCGCTCGGCACGAAGTTGGAAAACGGCCGCTCCAACACGCGCAAACCGCGCTCAGCCAAACGCAGGTCGCGGATCACCTGCGGGTTGAGCAGGCTCACCGTGTAGCTGGCGGTCGAGTTGCGGAAGCCGGGATGAAACTCCTCGGTGACCGCCGCGCCGCCCACCACCGCGCGCCGCTCGACCACGCGAACCTTGAGTCCGCCCGCGGCCAGATAGGCGGCGCAGGTCAGGCCGTTATGGCCGGCGCCGATGACGACGACGTCGAACTCCTTGGACACGATGCGCGCAGCCTGCGAAAAGCCGCGAGCATCATAGCCAAGCGCCTATCGATAACCCGCCTTGTCGAGAATCCGCTGCGCGGCCACCTGCCCTTTGCCGATCGAGGAGATCGGCACGTTCTCGGCCTTGAAGCTGCCGAGCGACGCCAGCGCCTTGTTGTCGACCTCAGCGCCCTTGACCACCGGCCATTCGTTGTTGCCGTCGGCAAAGTAGCGCTGTGCCTCGGGACTCACCAAGTACTCGAGGAACTTCTGCGCGTTGGCCGGGTGCGGCGCATACCGGGCTACCCCGCCGCCGGATACGTTGACGTGCGTGCCGCTGGTCGCTTGGTTGGGCCAAATGAAACCGACCTTGGCGACGACTTCCTTGTCCTTCGGGTCGGTCGACCGCAGCAGCCGCACCCAGTAGTAAGTGTTGGTCAACGCCACGCCGCACTCGCCGCTGGCGACCGCCCTGATCTGGTCGGTGTCGCCGCCACGCGGCGGACGCGCCATATTGGCGACCATGCCGCGCGCCCAGGCCTCGGTGGCGGCCTCACCGCTGCGCTCGACCATCGCGCCGATCAACGACAGCATGTACGGGTGCGAGCCCGAGCGCGTGCACACCAACCCCTTGTTGCGCGGGTCGGCCAGCAGCTCGTAGGTGGCCACGTCTTCGGGCTTGACCTTCGCCTCGTTGTAGACGATCACCCGCGCCCGCGTGGAGAAGCCGAACCAGGTGCCGTCGTTGGAGCGCAGGTTGGTGGGGATGCGCGACTCCAACACCTTGGACTGGATCGGGCGGAACAAGCCGTCGATCTGCGCGCGCCACATCCGCGCCGCGTCCACCAGCAGGATCACGTCGGCCGGGCTGTTGGCACCCTCGCTTCTGACGCGCTGAAGCAGTTGCTCGTCGCCCAGCTCGATCCGGTTGATCTTGATGCCGGTTTGCTTGGTGAAGTTGTCGTAAAGCGCTTCGTCGGTCTGGTAGTGGCGGGCGGAGTACAGGTTCAGCACCGGCTCTTCCTTCGGCTGTGCCTGAGCGCCGTCATGCCAGAGCAGCGTCGAGGCGGCAACCGCGCCGACAACCACCGCGCGCAGGCCGCGGTCGAGCCAGGTTTCGATGAGTTCTGCGGTTTCCATGTCGCTCCCTTTGGGTTCGGTCAAGCAGATGGGACGCACGTTAACAGGAATTATTCGCATTTGCAAATCGATGGCATTTGCCGACGAGCAGACTCGGTCGGCAGAAATCCCGCCAATCCTTGCGCCAGCGGTTTGACGCCCGCGCACGCGGTGCAGTAAAAGCCCGCAAAACACTCACGGGGAACACGCCATGACGACCTACAAGGAATTCCACACCCGTTCGATCACCGACCGCGAAAGCTTCTGGGCCGAGCAGGCGCAGCTCATAGACTGGCACACGCCCTTCTCCTCCGTCCTCGACTACGCCAACCCGCCGTTTGCCAAATGGTTCGTCGGCGGCAAGACCAATCTGTGCTTCAACGCGGTGGACCGGCATCTGGCCGAGCGCGGCGAGCAGCCTGCGTTGATCTTCGTGTCCACCGAGGTCGAGCAAGAGAAGACCTACAGCTTCAACCAGCTCTCCCGCGAGGTGAACCGGATGGCCGGCATCCTCCAGGGACTGGGAGTCGGCCGCGGCGACCGCGTGCTCATTTACATGCCGATGATCGCCGAGGCGGCCTTTGCGATGCTGGCCTGCGCGCGGATCGGCGCGATCCACTCTGTCGTGTTCGGCGGCTTTGCCTCGGTAAGCCTCGCCACGCGGATCGACGATGCTCAACCGAAAGCCATCGTCTCGGCCGATGCCGGCTCGCGCGCCGGCAAGGTGGTGCCGTACAAGCACCTGCTGGACGAGGCAATCGCGCTGTCCAAATCGCCGCCGCAGGCGGTGCTGCTAATCGACCGCGGGCTTGCGCCGATGGCCAAGACCCCCGGCCGCGACCACGACTACGCCACGCTGCGCGCCAAGCACATGAACGACGAGGTGCCCTGCGAGTGGTTGGAGTCGAGCGAGCCTAGCTACATCCTCTACACCTCAGGCACGACCGGCAAGCCCAAGGGCGTGCAGCGCGACACGGGCGGCTATGCGGTGGCGCTGGCCGCGTCGATCAAGCATGTGTTTTGCGGCAACCCCGGCGAGACCTTCTTTGCGACCAGCGACATCGGCTGGGTCGTCGGGCACAGCTACATCATTTACGGGCCGCTGCTGGCGGGCATGGCGACCATCATGTTCGAAGGCACGCCAATCCGCCCCGACGGCGGCATCTGGTGGAAGATCGTGCAGGACTACAAGGTCACGACGATGTTCTCGGCGCCGACCGCGATCCGCGTGTTGAAGAAGCAGGACCCGGCCTTCCTGACCAAGTACGACCTGTCCAGCCTGCGGTTGCTGTTCCTCGCCGGCGAGCCGCTGGACGAGCCCACCGCCCGCTGGATCGCCGACGGCATCGGCAAGCCGATCGTCGACAACTACTGGCAGACCGAGACCGGCTGGCCGATCCTCGCAATCCCGCGTGGCGTCGAGGCGCTGCCGTCGAAGTTCGGCTCTCCCGGCGTGCCCTGCTATGGCTACGACGTGAAGCTCTTCTCGGAGCTGACCGGCGAGCCGATCGAGCGGGCCAACGAAAAAGGCGTGGTCGCGATCGAAGGCCCACTGCCGCCGGGATGCATGACGACGGTGTGGGGCGACGACGAGCGCTTCGTCAAGACCTACTGGCAGAGCGTGCCGGGCAAGATGGTCTATTCGACCTTCGACTGGGGCATCCGCGACGAGGACGGCTACTACTTCATCCTCGGCCGCACCGACGACGTGATCAACGTCGCCGGCCACCGCCTCGGCACGCGCGAGATCGAGGAGTCGATCAGCTCGCACCCGAACATCGCCGAGGTCGCCGTGGTCGGCATGGCCGACAAGCTGAAGGGTCAGGTCGCCGTCGCCTTTGCGGTGGTCAAGGACAATGCGCGCATCGCCACCCCCGAGCTCAAGCTCGCCGAAGAAGGCGACGTGATGAAGCTCGTGGACAACCAGTTGGGCGCGGTGGCGCGCCCGGCGCGAGTGCGCTTTGTCACTGCGCTGCCCAAGACCCGCTCCGGCAAGCTGTTGCGCCGGCTGATCCAGGCGATTTGCGAGGGGCGCGACGCGGGCGATTTGACCACCATCGAAGACCCGGCCGCGATCGATCAGATCCGCGCCGCGGTCGGACTGAAGTGAGAGGCCAACGATGATGACGAAGAACGTACTCGGCGCAGACGACGTCAAGCGCATCGCCGCCGCCGCCGAAGCGGAGGCGAAGAAGAACCACTGGCCGGTGACGATCGCCATCGCCGACGATGGCGGCCATTTGCTGTGGTTGCAGCGTATGGATGGCGCCGCGGCGAGTTCGGCCTACATCGCGCCGGAGAAAGCCCGCACCGCCGCCCTCGGCCGGCGCGAGAGCAAGGTCTATGAGGACATGATCAACCAGGGCCGCACGTCGTTCTTGTCCGTGCCTCTGCTCGGGATGCTCGAAGGCGGCGTGCCGATCATGGTGGATGGCCAGGTGGTCGGCGCGGTCGGCGTGTCCGGCGTGAAGTCCGCGGAGGACGCCCAGGTCGCGCGCGCCGGCATCGCCGCCCTTTAGTGCAACGGACGGAACTGCTCGACGACCGGCGTCAGATTGGCGCGCGCCACCGACTCGTAGCGATCGCGCAGACTCGGCGTGACGTAGATCGTCGGCCTCCGCAGCAGGCTGCGGAAAAACCGCGCCCGCTGCACCTCGAACTTGCGACGCGCGCCCGACTCGCCGGCGCCGCGCCACAGCGGGCGCTGCTCGTCGAACACCGCTTCCGAGAGCCTGCGGAAGCGCTCGGCGCTGCTGCCGAGCGACAGCAGATCGAGATCGACCACCAGCTGCGCCGGCGAGCTGCGCGCCAAGTGATCGGCGGTATCCAGCACGATCGACACGGCCGTGTCCACCAGCTCGACCGGCAAATCCGCCGTGTAGGCGCGCAGCAATTGCGCCGACATCCGTTCGTTGGCGCCCCGCGCGGCGCCGGGAACGTAAATCGCGTCGTGAAACAGGATCGCCAACGCCTGCGCCGGACTCAACGTGTGGCCGGTCGCATGCGCGATGTGCAGCATCTCCAGCACGTGCGCGCGGCCGTGGTAGTGGCGGTGCGGCTCGTCGTAGAAGGCCAGCGCCTGCTCGATCCGGGCGCGGCCGAATCCGCTGTCGATCAGCGGCTCGAACGCCGGGTGCCGGCTCGCGGTGGGTTTGAGGTGGACTCGCATGGCGGCGATGCTAGGTGCACCGCCGGCGCAAGTCTGTCGAAAATTCGCGTTTCGCCGCAGACGAAAGTCATACGGCCCAGCGCGGCTTGCGTTTGCCGATAAAGGCGTCCACCCCTTCTTGCGTATCGGCGTCCAGCATGTTGCAGGCCATCGTCTGGCCGGCCAACTGGTAGGCAGCGTCGATGCCCATTTCGATCTGCTTGTAAAAAAGCTCCTTGCCGCGCGCGATCGACACCGCCGGCTTGCCGGCGATTGCCAACGCCAGCCGCTCGACCTCGGCGTCCAGCTCGGCCGCCGGCACCACGCGATTGACCAGGCCGCGCGCCAGCGCCGTGCGGGCGTCGATGAAGTCGCCGGTGACCAGCATCTCGAAGGCCTGCTTGCGCGTCAGGTTGCGCGACAGCGCCACCGCCGGTGTCGAGCAGAACAGGCCCACGGTGATGCCGGAGACGGCAAAGCGCGCCTCCTCCGCCGCGACCGCCAGGTCGCACATCGCCACCAGTTGGCAGCCGGCCGCCGTGGCGACGCCGTGCACGCGCGCGATCACCGGCTGCGGCATGCGCTGCACGGTCAGCATCAACTTGGCGCATTGCGCAAAGAGGCGCTGGTAGTACTCGACCTCCGGATGCGCGCGCATCTGCTTTAGGTCGTGGCCCGGACAGAAGGCCTTGCCCTGCCCGCCCAGCACCACCACGCGCGCGCTCGCATCGACAGCGACTTCGTCGAGCGCTGCTTGCAGCGCGTCCAGCATTTCTTCGGACAGCGCATTGAACTGCTGCGGGCGGTTCAAGGTCAGCCGTACGATGCCGCGCGCATCGCGCTCGGTCAGCACATAGGGTTCGACCACGGCCTTGGGTTCGGGGGCGTTCATCGCTGCACTCCTTGCTGAGTTCGTCGTCCCAAGCGAAAGCGGGAGATGTTGCACGTTGCTCGGAATGCGAAGAATCGTAGCCCATGCGCGGTCGCCCCGCGGTCGAGATTGCTCGTCGCTGCGCTCCTCGGAATGACAGTGCCCTACCCGTCGTCCCGAGCGCACGCGAGGGACCTGCTGTTGCGGTCTCACCCGCGAGCGACTTCCGGCCACAAGTCCCGCCACGTCGGGTTTTGCGCCTCGATCAGCGCAATCTTCTTCTCCCTGCGCCACCCTTTGATCTGCTTCTCGCGGGCGATCGCGGAAAGGACATCCGGAGTCTGCTCGAAGTGGACCAGGCGATGCACGCGATACCGTTGCGTGAAGCCGGGCACCTTGTCGTTGCGGTGCTCCCAGATGCGGCGGACGAGGTTGTTGGTAACGCCAACGTAGAAGACGCGGGACCGACTGGCGAGGACGTAGACCCAGTAGCTGTGCAAGTTGGAGATTCCTCGTCGCCGTGCTCCTCGGAATGACAAGAAGGTACCGAACCGGTCGTCCCGCGCGGATGCGAGGGACCTGCTGTTCGGCGGTGTAGACGGGCTATCTCAGCTTCGACACCGAGGTTCCTCGTCGCTACGCTCCTCGAAAGGACCGTTACACGTCAATCGCCGCCGCCGATTTCGCCTGCTGCCGCAGCACGAACTTCTGGATCTTGCCGGTCGAGGTCTTGCGCAGCGGGCCGAACACGATCGCCTTCGGCAGCTTGAAGCCGGCCAGATGGCGGCGGCAATGGGCGAGCAGTTCTTCGGCCGTAACCTGCGCATCCTCGCGCAACTCGACAAAGGCGCAGGGCACCTCGCCCCACTTGGCGTCCGGCTGCGCGACCACCGCCGCCGCCAGCACCGCCGGGTGGCGGTAAAGCACGTCTTCCACCTCGATCGAGGAGATGTTCTCCCCGCCCGAGATGATGATGTCCTTGCTGCGATCCTTGATCCGCAGATAACCGTCCGGGTGCACCACCGCCAGGTCGCCGGAATGAAACCAGCCACCCTTGAAGGCCTCCGCGGTCGCCTTCTCGTTCTTCAGATACCCGCGCATCGCGATATTGCCGCGGAACATCACCTCGCCGATGGTCTGGCCATCCCAGGGTACCGGTTGCATTGTGTCGGGGTCGAGCACCGCGACCGCTTCTTCGAGCGTGTAGCGCACGCCCTGGCGGCCGTTTTTCATCGCGCGCTCGCCCACGTCGAGCGCGGCCCAGTCCGGCTGCTTGGCGCAAACCGTCGCCGGGCCGTAGACCTCGGTCAGGCCGTAGACGTGGGTCAGGTCGAAGCCCATCCGGTCCATGCCTTCGATCATCGACGCCGGGGGCGCGGCGGCGGCCACCATCGCGTGCACGCGATGCGCGATGCCGGCCTTGAGTTCCGGGGCCGCGTTGACCAGCATCGACTGCACGATCGGCGCGCCGCAGTAGTGGGTGACGCGGTGCATGCGGATCGCGTCCAGGATCGTCTTCGCGTCGAGCCTGCGCAGGCAAACGTTCACGCCCGCCATCGCCGCCACCGTCCACGGGAAGCACCAGCCGTTGCAGTGGAACATCGGCAGCGTCCACAGATAAACCGGGTGATGCGGCATCGCCCACACCAACACATTCGCCACCGCATTGGTGTAGGCGCCGCGGTGCGAGTAGACGACGCCCTTGGGGTTGCCGGTTGTACCCGAGGTGTAGTTCAGCGCGATCGCGTCCCATTCGTCGCCGGGCGGCTGCCAGGCAAAGCCGGGGTCGCCGGTGGTCAGCAGCGCCTCGTAGTCCGTCTCACCGAACGGCTCGCCCGCGCCGTCGTATTGCGAGTCGAGTACGTCGATCACCGGCGGCGGATTGGCGAGCAGCGCCAGCGCCTGCCGCGCCACCGCCTCAAACTCGCGATCAACGATGAAGAGCTTCGCCTCGCCGTGCTCCAGCATGAAGGCGATGGAAGCGGCGTCGAGCCGGGTGTTGATCGCGTTGAGCACGCAGCCCGCCATCGGGATGCCGAAGTGCGCCTCGATCATCTCCGGCGTGTTGGGCAACATCACCGCGACCGTGTCGCCCCGCCCCAGCCCGCGCCGCGCGAGTGCGTCTGCCAGTTGCCGGCAGCGGGCGTAGACCTCGCCCCAACTGCGGTGCAGCTCGCCGTGGATCACCGCCGGCAGTGTCGGAAACACCGTGCCGCTGCGCTCCAGAAATCCCAGCGGCGACAGCGGCGCGTAGTTGGCCGGGTTCTTCTCCAGGCCGTGGTCGTAGATGGCGTTGGGCATGCGGCTATCCCTCGGAGGTGGCGCGCAGCAATGCGCGTAGGCCATCGAGCGTATCGGCTTCGTGCAGCGGCTTGTCGGTCCGCCAGCGCAGGATGCGCGGGAAGCGCACCGCGATCCCGCTCTTGTGGCGCGGGCTCGGCTGGATGCCTTCGAAACCCAGCTCGAACACTTGGCTCGGCCGCACCCGCCGCACCGGGCCGAACTTGTCGAGCGTGGTCTGGTTGACGATCGCGTTCACGCGGCGCA
>JAJTHJ010000060.1 GCA_021298875.1 Burkholderiales bacterium
CGCGCCGCGGTATTCCTTCGGCAACGGCGGCGCATAGGCGCCGATCTTGGAGGTCTTCAAGCCGAGCGCGACCAGGCTCTCGGCGAGTTTGACCGCGGCGGCGACACCATCGACCACCGGCACGCCAAACTCGCGCGACAGACCCGCGGCAAGGTCGGCCATGCCGGCGCAGCCGAGCACGATCGCCTCCGCGCGGTCTTCGCGCAGCGCACGGTCGATTTCCTCGGCAATCCGCGCACGCGCCGGCGAGCTAGGTTCTTCCAGCGCCAGCACCGGCACCTCGGCAGCGCGCACCCGCGCGCAGCGCGCGGCGAGGCCGTACTTGGCAAGGTTGTGTTCGATGGCTGCGACCGAGCGACCGAGCGTGGTCACCACTGCAAACTTGACCGCCAGCAGCGACGCGAGGTGAAACGCCGCCTCGCCGATGCCGATCACCGGCGCAGTCGCCAGCGCGCGCGCCGCGTCCAGCCCCGTGTCGTCGAAGCAGGCAAGCACGTAGGCGTCAGGGGCCGACGACTCGCGTTGCAGCCGCGCGATCTCGCCCAGCAGTCCCGGCACGGCAAAGGCTTCGTCGTAGTAGCCCTCGATCGACACGGGGCCGTCGGGAGGGTTCAACGCGACGATCTCCGTGCCCGGCGCTGCCACCGCGCGCGCCGCAGCGCCGACCTTGGTGGTCATCGACGCGGTGGTGTTGGGATTGACGACGGCGATCTTCATCGCGCGACTTTACCGGGCTGGCGGCTCGTCGCTGCGGGCACGCGACACAGCGGCGATGGATGCGCAAAACCCCGTGCGTAGCCCCGGCGCAGGCCGGGGCCCAGCGACTTTTGGGAGTAACGACACCGGGCCCCGGCCTGCGCCGGGGCGACGGCGCGAAGAAGGCGTCGGCGCACACGCAAGACCAAGGGACTCCTCATCGCGCGGTGGCGTCGGTGCGCAGACAACGCGCCTGATGGTCGGCCGCCAGTTGCACCAGCGCCGGCGCCTGCTCGCGACAGGCCGGCTGCGCCAACCGGCAGCGGTCGGCAAACGCGCAGCCGGGCGGCAGTGCGGACAGGTCCGGCGGGCTGCCGCCGATAGTCTGCAAGCGACCGCCTGCGCGCAGCGGGTGCGCGTCGGCGCGGCTGGCGAGCAGCGCCTGCGTGTACGGGTGGCGCGGCGCGTGGATCAGCGTGCGCGCCGGCCCTTGCTCGACGATGCGGCCGGCATACATCACCGCGATGCGGTCGGCCACTTCGATGGCCGCGCCGATGTCGTGCGTGACGAACACGATCCCCAGGCCAAGTTCGCGTTGCAGCTCGCGCAGCAGCAGCAGGATCTGGATCTGCACGGTGGCGTCGAGCGCGGTGGTCGGCTCGTCGGCCAGCAGCAGCTGCGGGCGGCAGGCAAGTGCCAACGCGATCATCGCGCGCTGGCGCATGCCGCCGCTCATCTCGTGCGGGTAGGCGGCCAGCCGCCGCGCGGGGCTGGGGATGCGCACGCGCTCGAAGAGATGCAGCGCCCGCGCCTGCGCCTCGGCGGCGCTCACCGCCTCGTGCCGGCGGATCGTCTCGACGATCTGCGCGCCGAGCGGATACACCGGGTCGAGCGCCAGCAGCGGCTCCTGAAAGATCATCGACGCCACCTTGCCGCGGAACTGCGCGAGTGCCGCGCCGCCGAGCGCGAGCACGTCCTGTCCCGCGACTTCGATGCGGCCCGTCATCGTCGTGCGCCGCGCCGGATGCAGCCGCAGGATCGAGCGCAGCGTCACGCTCTTGCCCGAGCCGGATTCGCCGATCAGCGCCAGCGCCTCGCCGCGCGCAAGCGTCAAGTCCACGCCGCCCACCGCGCGCACCGGCCGGCGCCCGCCGGTGAAGGTGACGTGCAGGTCGGCGATGGTGAGCACGGGGTCAGCCATGGTTGCTAGTTCGGTGCAGGCTTGATAAGCCCAGCGCCCCCACCCCAACCCTCCCCCGCAGGCGGGGGAGGGGGTAACCCCCTCCCCTGCGAAGCGGGGGGCGGAAGCGGGGTTTCGCGAAGCGCAGCTTCGCGCCGCTGGAGCGGCGAAGCCTTGCAAGGCCGAGACTGGACGGGTTGGGGTGGGGGCGTGAGCGCGCCGGCTCGGGGATGTTCATCGCGACGGCACTTTCCATTCGCCCGCACCGCCAGCCCGCGAATGCCCCGACCCCGGCTCGTGCATCAGGCAGGCCACCGCATGCGGCGCGGCGAGGTCGATCGCGGGCACGCGCTGCGCGCACACCGGCTCGGCCAGCGGGCAGCGGGTGTGAAAGCGGCAGCCCGGCGGCGGGTCGATGGGGTTGGGTGGATCGCCCGCCAGCGGCGCTTCGGTCGTGCGGCGGTCGGGGTCGAGCGTGGGCATCGAGGCCAGCAGCGCGCCGGTGTACGGGTGCAGCGGCGCGGTGAACAAGGCTTCGGTGGCGCCGAGTTCGGCCACGCGGCCCAGATACATCACCAGCACGCGGTCGGACAGCGTGCGCACCACGTGCAGGTCGTGGCTGATGAAGACGTAGGTGAGGTCGAACTGCTCTTTGAGATCGAGCAGCAGGTTGAGCACCTGCGCTTCGACCGACTTGTCGAGGGCGGAGACCGCCTCGTCGAGGATCAGCAGCCGCGGCTGCACGGCCAGCGCGCGCGCGATGTTCACGCGCTGGCGCTGGCCGCCGGAGAGTTCGTGCGGATAGCGCTCGGCGAAGCGGCGCGGCTCCAGCCCGACGCGCGCCAACAGGTCGCGCGCACGCTCCACCGCGGCGCGGTGCGCCAGCCCGTGCACCTGCGGGCCGAAGGCGATCGAGTCTTCCACCGTCAACCGCGGGTTGAGCGAGGCATAGCTGTCCTGGAACACCATCTGCACCTGGCGGCGGAACTCGCGCAGCGGCAGGTCGTTGCCGCCGACCACGCGGCCGTCGAAGACGATCTCGCCGGCGTCGGGCGCGATCAGATGCATCAGCAGCCGCGCGGTGGTGCTCTTGCCGCAGCCGGACTCGCCGACCACGCCGAGGGTTTCGCCCTTGCGCACGACGAAGTCCACGCCGTCCACCGCGCGCACCACGGCGCGCGGCTGCCACGGCAAATTGCGCTTCAACGGAAAGTGGCGCAGCAGCCCGCGCACCGTGAGCAGCGGTTGCGCCGGGCCGCCGACGTCGTCCGCGGGCAGCGCGCTCACTGCTTGACCTCCATGGCAGAGCGCAGGCCGTCGGCCAGCAGGTTGAAGGAGATCGAGGTGATGAAGATCATCACGCCCGGCAGCGCGGCGATCCACGGCTGCGTGTAAATGGCCGTGCGCAGCGTGTTGAGCATTAACCCCCACTCCGGCTCCGGCGGCTTGACCCCGAGGCCGAGGAAGGACAGGCCGGATGCGAGGATCATCGACACCGCGATCAGGCTCGTCGCGTAGACGAACACCGGCCCCAGTACGTTGCCCAGCACGTGCACGCGCACGATGGTGAAGGCGCCGGCACCGGAGGCGCGCGCCGCTTCAACATAGTCGCGCCCGCGCACCTGGGCCGTGACGCTTTCCGCCACGCGGGCAATCGGCGGGATGAACACAATGGTGAGCGACAACAGCGCGTTGCCGATGCCCGCGCCCAGCGCGCCGGAAAGTGCTATCGCCAGCAGCACAGACGGGAAGGCGTAGAAGACGTCGATGGTGCGCATGATCGTCGCGTTGACGGCGCCGCCCGCATACCCGGCGAGGACGCCGAGCGCCGTGCCGAGCACGAAGGCGAACAGCACCGGCGTGATGCCCATGAAGAGCGACAGCCGCGCACCGACGATCAAGCGCGACAGCAAATCGCGGCCGAGCTCGTCGCTGCCCAAGGGGTAGCCCGGCGTGCCGATCGGCTGCAAGCGCTTGAGCATCGACGACGCATACGGGTGGGCCGGCGCAAGGTACGGGCCGAAGATCGCCATCAGCACCAGCAGCAGCACGACGAGGCCTGCGGCGACCGCGACCTTGTCGCGCAGCAGCCGGCGGCCCACCGTGCTCCAGTAGCCGGGGCTGCGTTCGAAGACGGGGGTGGCGACGACGGCGCTCATCGCGTCAGGCACGCGCAATCCGCGGGTCGAGCGCGGTCTGCACCAGATCCACCAGCACGTTCAGCACGACGAAGAACATTGCCAGCACGAGGATCGTGCCTTGCAACAACGGCAGGTCGCGCTGGAAGATCGCGCTGTTGAGCAGGAAGCCCGTGCCGGGCCAGGAGAACACGGTCTCGATCAGGATCGAGCCGCCCAGCAGGTAGCCCAGTTGCAGGCCCATCACGGCCAGTGCGGTGGGTGCGACGTTCTTGACCACGTGGCGGAAGACGCCGAAGTCGGTCAGCCCCTTGGCGCGGAGACCCACCACCCATTCCTGCGCCAGCGCCTCAGCCACCAAAGCGCGCACCGTGCGGGCGATGATGCTCATTGGGATCACGCTCATCGTGACCGCGGGCAGGATCAAATGGCGCACGTGCTCCCAGTCCCACACCCAGACATCCGACCCGCCGGGGCCGGCGCCCGAGGGCGGCAACCAATTCAACTGCACGGCAAAGACGATCACCAGCACCATGCCGAGCCAGTAGTGCGGCACGCTGACGCCGAAGACCGCGGTGGCCGAAGCGAGCTTGTCCACCCAACTGTCGCGGAAGTAGCCGGCCACGAAGCCGAACAGCGCGCCGAAGAAAAAGCCGATCGCGGTGGCCGCCGTGGCCAGCATCAAGGTGTTGCCCACCGCGCGGAGCACCTCGGCCGCCACCGGCCGCCCGCTGGCGATCGAGGTGCCCAGATCGCCATGCAGCGCGCGCCAGACCCAGACGCCGAATTGCTCGGGCAGCGACCGGTCGAAGCCGTACAGCGCCATGAGCTGCTTCTGCAACTCGGCCGACGCGTCCGGCGGCAACACCGACACCAGCGGATCGCCCGGCGCCAGATGCACGAGCGCGAAGCACACCAACGCCACGCCGAACATGGTCGGCGGGGTCAGCAGCAGGCGGCGGAGGAGATAGGCGAGCACGGAAGGGAACTTGGCGACGGGGGCAGGTTGAGCTGTTTGCGGTGCTCGCGGCTTCGTGAGCACCAGAGCGTCCTCACCCGGCGCTTCACGCACCCTCTCCCACTGATGTGGGAGAGGGTTTTCTCCTCTCGCCCGCATCAGCGGGAGAGGGGCCGGGGGTGAGGGCAAAGCAACGAGACCAAAGCCACTACGCGCCAGCAAGCCTCCGCCGGCGCGACGCGGCCCACGTCAATCCATCGTCATCGTCGCAATGTCGATGAACCAGCTCTTCGGCTGCACCACGTTCTTGACCCGCGGGCTCATCGCGCGCGGGCCGACGTCGTGGGCGATCCAGACGAAGGGCGTTTCCTCGACGATCCGCGCGTGCAGCTTGGCGAGCGCGGCGTCGCGCTGCTTGTCGTCGAAGCTGGTGCGCGCATCGGCGATCAGCTTGTCGAACTCCGCGTTGCCGAAGTAGCCCCAGTTGTTGGACACCGGCGGGAAGGTCTTGGTGCTGGTAAAGCGCACCATCGCGAAGAACGGGTCCATCGCCGAAAAGCTGACGTTTATGGCGTTGCTGCCGTTGGCCGACGGGTCCTTGGCCCCCTTGCGCCAGTTGGTGAAGAGCGTGTTCCACTCGATCACATCGAAGCTCACATCGAAGTAGCACTGCTTCAACGACTGCTGGACGAACTCGTTCATCGGCAGCGGCTGCATCTGGCCCGAGCCTGAAGCCGAGATCTGCACCTTGACCTTGACGGGCTTGGCGGCGGAGTAGCCGGCTTCCTGCATCAGCTTCTGCGCGGCCGGCACGTCGTAGCGGATGTCGGACTTCGGCTCGCCCCACCACGGGTGGCCCGGCGGAACCGTGCCCTTGGGCACCGCCATCATGCCGCCCAAAAGCTTCAGCAGCCCGACGCGATCCACGCACAGATTGGCCGCCTGCCGCACCCGCTTGTCCAGCCACGGGGAGCCTTCGACGAACGACAACTGCCACGGCCACACGTGCGGCTGCTGGTTGAAGTAGACCTTGAAGCCGCGGCCCTGGATCTGCGGCAGCGCATCGGGCGCCGGCGCCTCGATCCAGTCAACCTGCCCCGACAGCAGCGCCGCGGTGCGCGCGTTGGCTTCCGGCATCGGCAGCAGCACCACGCGGTCGATCTTCGGCACGCGCTTCGGGTCCCAGTAGCCCTTGTTGGCGGCGAGTTCCAGCCGCTCGCGCGGCACGAAGCGCGTGACGCGGAACGGGCCGGAGCCCGACGGGTCGGCGGCAAAGGCGATCCACGCCTGCTTGGCCCGCTCGGCCGGGTCGGTCACGTTGGCCGGCACGGCCTTCAACTTCGCGTCCCACTGCGCCGGCGAAGCCATAAATAGATTGGTCAGGTTGATCGGCAGGAAGGAATCCGGCTCGCTGGTGGTCAGTTCCACCGTCAGGTCGTCGATCTTGCGCGCGCTGCGCAGCGTGGGCATGCGCGAGGCGGTCACGCCGACCTGGCTCGCGTCGAACTGCGGCGCAGTCTTGTCCAGCACTTTGCGCACGTTCCACACCACCGCGTCGGCGTTAAAGGCCGAGCCGTCGTGGAACTTCACGCCGGGGCGCAGCTTGAACACCCACTTGGTCTTGTCCTTGGTGTCCACCGACCACGACAGCGCCACCCCCGGAATCAGAACGCTCGGTGCGTCGGCCTTGGACAGATCCCATTGCGTGAGCGCGTCGTGAAGCGGGATCGCGGTGAAGCGGTTGCCCTCGAAGCCCTGATCGGGCTGGCCGAGCGTGCGCGGGATGTCGGCGGCCGTCATCGCGACGCGCAGCGTTTTCTCCTGTGCCAGTGCTGAACCGCTGGACAAGGCGAGCGTTACCCCGGCAGCCAGCGCCAGCCGGCGCGCCCAGGTGGTCGAAGTGCAAGTAGTCATGGAAGCGAATCCCCCGAATGAAAAGAAGCCAGCAAAGCAGGCCAACCCCGCCGCGCCTTTATGAAGCTCCGCAAGGCATATGCCACGGCCTGCGCTGGGCGGTCAATGCAAGGGATAACCCGTGGGAGGCGCACCGCAACCGATGGTCTACGCACCCAGCGCGGGCAGGCTCAGGTTGGCTGCTGCACCAGCAGCGGCTGTCCCGCCCCAAGACCGTGCGCGCCACTTGCGCTAACGGCCGCGCGGCACCGCGCTATCGCTACACCAAATCCGCCTGCGAGGTAAATGCGTCGGCGAAGAACTGATCCTCCGGCAACCCGCGCTGCGCCACGAAGTCGCGCCGCGCGGAGTCCACCATCACCGGTACGCCGCAGGCGTAGACCTGATGGGCGGACAGGTCGGGCAGGTCTGCCATCACCGCGCGGTGGACAAAGCCGGTGCGGCCCGTCCATTCGTCTTCCGGCTTGGCGTCGGACAGCACCGGCACGTAGCTGAAGTTCGGCTGCTCGGCGGCCCACTGGCGCGGCAGTGCGTCCAGGTACAGGTCGGCGCGCGTGCGGCAGCCCCAGTAGAGCGCCACGGGGCGCGCCGGCTTGTCGACTTCGTCAACGTTGATGCGCTTGTGAAAGATGTGCTCGGCAATCGCCTTGATCGGCGCAAAACCGGTGCCGCTCGCCAGCAGCACGATCGGGCGCGGGTTATCCTCGCGCAGGAAAAAGGTGCCCAGCGGCCCTTCAAAGCGCAGGATGTCGCGCTCCTTGATCGATGGCTGCGTGGCGCCGAACAATGCGTCGGTAAAGACACCCCCCCGCATGTGCCTGATGTGCAGCGCGATCTGCTCGTCGACATGCGGTGCGGTGGCCATCGAGTAGCTGCGCCGCGCGCCGTCCTTGAGGATGAACTCGAGGTACTGCCCGGCGCGGAATTGCAGCCGTTCGCTGGCGGGCAATTGCAGGTAGACGATCGCTACGTCGGCCGCTGCCCGCTCGATCTTCGCGACGCGGCAGGGCATCTTCTTGACCGGGATGTCGCCAAAGCCGGTGAGCTCGCGCGCCTCGATCACGACATCGCCCTGCGGGCGCGAGCAGCAAAAGAGCGCGTAGCCGCGCGCTTCCTCATCGTCCGACAGCGCGCTCGCCGAGTGCGCGCCGTGCACGAGGCTGCCTTCGACGAGCTTGCCCTTGCACGTGCCGCAAGCGCCGTTCTTGCACCCGTAGGGCAGGCCGACACCGCTGCGCAGCGCGGCGGCGAGGATGGTTTCGTCGCCCTCGACTGTGAATTCGCGTCCCGAGGGGCGGACCGTGACTTTTTGGCTCATAGAATCGGTGCGATGAACGAGACAACGCCCGCCGTTTCGGACAGACAACCGCGCGGGCGCAAGCGCCTTAATCGGTCGCGGCTGTTGATCGTCGGCTGCGGCGACGTGGGTGGACGGATTGTCGCACTGGCGCGCGGGCGGTTGCGGGTGATTGCGCTCACCTCCAACCCGGCGCGCGTGCCGGCGCTGCGTGCGGCCGGCGTGGTGCCGATCGTCGGCAACCTGGACGACCGTCGCTCGTTGCGCCGCATGGGCGCCTTTGGCGCGCGGGTGATCCACCTGGCGCCGCCGCCGGAGGCCGGCAGCACCGATCCGCGCACGCGACATCTGCTGGCCGCGCTGCGCGCGTGCGGCAGGCTCGTTTACATCAGCACCAGCGGCGTCTACGGCGACTGCGGCGGCGCCTGGCTCGACGAGACGGCGCGGCCCATGCCGCTCAACGACCGCGCGTACCGCCGCCTGGATGCCGAGCGCCGCATGCGTGCCGCCGGCGCATGCGTGCTGCGCGTGCCCGGCATCTACGCGCACGACCGGCTGCCGCTGGCGCGGCTGCGCGCCGGGCTGCCCGCGCTGGCGCCGGAAGACGACATGCACACCAACCACATCCACGCCGACGATCTGGCGCACATCACGCTGGCTGCGCTCTTTCGAGGCAAGCCCGCGCGCGTCTACCACGCAGTGGACGATTCGCAGCTCAAGATGGGCGAGTACTTCGATCTGGTGGCCGACGCGCACGCCCTGCCCCACCCCCCAAGGCTGCCGCGCGAGCAACTGCGCGCGGCGGTGTCGCCGATGATGTATTCGTTCATGGCCGAGTCGCGGCGGCTGCGCAACACGCGGCTGAAGCGGGAGTTGCGGGTCAGGCTGCGCTGGCCGACCGTGCGGACGGCGCTGGAACGTAGCCCGGATGAAGGCGCGCGCGCGCCGTAATCCGGGGGCGGCGGCGCCATGGGCAAGGGCCCCGGATTCCGCTGCGCTTCATCCGGGCTACCAAAACACGGCGAAACGAAAGACGGCCCGCAAGGGGCCGTTGTCGTGGTGCTGCTGCGCAGACTCGAACTGCGGACCTACTGATTACGAATCAGTTGCTCTACCAACTGAGCTACAGCAGCGAAGAAGGCCGGCATTATAGGGGCCGCGACCGCCGAGCGAAGCCATGTTTGCCAACGCACTGCTGATCCTGCCCGACTTCGCCACGATCCTGCTCGGGCTGCTGCTGGCGCGCGTCTGGCGCGACGGCTACGACCGCGGCTTCTGGGTGGGGGCGGAGCGGCTCGTCTACTACGTGCTGTTCCCGGCGCTGCTCTTTGCCTCGATCAACAATGCGCAGTTTTCCATTGGCGCGGAGCTGAAGATGCTCGGCGCCGCGGTCGGCGCGTTTGCGGTGGCGGTCGCACTCGCCTTCGCTGCGCAGCCGCTGCTCAAGCCGGCGCCAGACGTGTTTGCCGCCTGCGTGCAGACGGGGTTTCGGTACAACAGCTACATCGGGCTGGCGCTGGCGCAGTCGCTCGCCGGCAGCCGCGGGGTGGCAACCCTCGCCTTGATCATCGCGGTATGCGTGCCGCTCGCCAATCTCTTTGCGGTGTACGCGCTGGCGCGGCATCGTGAGCTGCACCTGGGGCGCGAGCTGATCCGCAACCCGCTGATCCTGTCCACCGTCGCCGGGCTAGTCACTAACCTGCTCGTGTGGCATCTACCGGCCGTGGCCGCAAGTTTTGCGCAACGGCTGGGCAGCGCGAGCCTCGCCTTGGGGCTGCTGTGCATCGGCGCGGGGCTCACCTTGCAAGCGGCGCAGGCCAGCCCGCGCGTGTTGGGCTACTTCATCGCAGTCAAGCTCGCGGTATTCCCTGCCGTGGCCTGGGCGCTGGTGCAATGGCTGGGACTTACCGGCACCGCGGCGCAGGTGGTGCTGCTGTTTGCTGCGCTGCCCACGGCATCGAGCGCTTATGTGCTGGCGGCGCGCATGGGCGGCAATGCGGCGCCGGTGGCCTTCATCGTCACCGTGCAGACGCTGCTGGCGATGCTGACCGTGCCGTTGTGGCTGTTGCTGCTGCGCGGTTGAGCTGTGCTCGGAACGACCCGCTTGAAGCAGGATCAAGCCACAGCCAGCCGCTGCGTCGGCACCCGGTAGTTGTCCTGCGTCATCAGGTCGATGCCGCAGTCGAGTTGCTCGATCCAGTCGATGAAGGCCGCCACTGCGGGCTTGCCGGCAATCGGTGCGCCGTGCTGCGGGACGATCGTCTCGATATCCAGCGTGCGCGCCATGCTGGCCCAGAAACGGCACACGCGGTTGCTCACGATGTAACGGCGGTGGAAGCCCTGCATCAGCGGCAGCAACGCGGCGAGATCGCGCACCGGGGTGCCGGCCTTGCCGCCCGCCATCAGCGATACGCCGAGGTCGCCGGAGAAGAGAATCTTGGCGACCGGGTCGTAGACTTGAAAGTTGCCTTCCGAGTGCAGGAAGTGCGCGGGCAGCAGCACGAGTTCGCTGCGCCCGATCTGCACGATGCCGCCTTCGTCGGGCACGGCAATGATGCGGCCGGCGGTGGACGCGGTGGAAAAGTGCGGCACGAAGCGCGCCCAGATGCGCGAGATCAGCAGCTTGGTGGTCGAGGCCGATAGCCGCCGTTGCAGCGAGGCGATCACGTCCGGATCGGCGTGCGAGGCAAAGACGTACTGCAACTGCTTGGGCGGAAAAAAGTGGCTCATCGTCACGAAGAGCTCGTTGTAGGTCATTGCCCCGCCCGGATCGAGCAGCATGCCCTGCTGGTTGTCGACGATCAGGCACTGGTTGGCCTGCACGGCCTCGCCGTTTTCGTCGCCGACGAGGCCGGTGAACAGCACGCAGGCGTGCCCGTCGCGGTCGTACGGCTCGATGCTCATCGGCGTTTGGCTCCGTGCCACAGGATCGACCGCCGGCACGCTACCGGGGCACTGCTGCCGGCAAGTTGACGCGCGTCAACCGGCGCTGCCGCCGTCAAGCGGCGCCCAGGCGCCCGAGCGCCCAGGCCACGTGCTCGCGCACGAGCGGCGACAGGTGACCTGCGCGCGCCTTCAGGGCGGCCCGTGCCGCGGCCGAGGGTCGGGCGTTGCCCAGCCCCACCGCCAGATTGCGCAGCCAGCGCTCGTAGCCGATGCGGCGGATCGCCGAGCCGGCGTGCCGGGCGAGGAATTCGCTTTCGCTCCAGCCAAAGAGCTCGACCAGCGTGGCGCCGTCCAGTCCGTGGCGCACGTCGAAGTCGGGCAGGCTCGCGGTGCGCGCGTACTTGTTCCACGGGCAGGCGAGCTGGCAGTCGTCGCAGCCGTAGACGCGGGTGCCGATGGCCGGGCGCAGCGCTTCCGGGATGCTGCCCTGGTGCTCGATGGTCAGGTACGAGATACAGCGGCGCGCATCCAGTTGGTACGGGGCGACGATAGCCTGCGCGGGGCAGGCTTCGAGACAGCGGGTGCAGCTGCCGCAATGTTCGGTCGTGGGTGCATCCACCGGCAGCGGCAGGTCGGTGAGGATCTCGCCGAGGAAGAACATCGACCCCGCCTCCTGCGCGAGCAGCAGCGTGTGCTTGCCGCGCCAGCCGAGACCCGCGGCGCGGGCAAGTTCGACTTCAAACACCGGCGCCGAATCGGTACAGACGCGGTAGCCAAAGGTGCCGGCCTCCTGCTCGATGCGCGCAGCCAGCCGCTGCAAGCGCTCGCGCAGCACCTTGTGGTAGTCGCGCCCGCGGGCGTAGATCGAAACGAGCGCGGTTTGGCCATCGGCCAGGTGCTGCGCTTCGCGCTCGAGCCACG
>JAJTHJ010000126.1 GCA_021298875.1 Burkholderiales bacterium
CAGCAGCGCGACCCCGCGCCAGCGCGGAATCCAGCCGTCGCGCGGCCGCAGCAACAGCAGCGCCAGCACGCCGGCGCCGAGCGCCAGCGCGGTGGGCGCGAGCGGTGTGGCGATCGGATGGATCGAGGCCGCCGCCGCGACGATCGCCAGGCCGTTGAAGAGATTGCTGCCCAGCACCGTGCCCAGGCCGATGTCGTCGTGCCCGCGCAGGCGCGCGGCCAGCGTGGTCGCCAGTTCCGGCAGCGAGGTGCCGATCGCCACCACCGTGGCGCCGACCACGAAGTCCGGCACGCCCAACTCCCCGGCCAGCGCCGTTGCGCTGAAGACAAAGAGCCGCCCTCCGACGACGAGGCACAGCAGGCCCACGCCCAGCAGCGCCAGCGCTGCTGCGCTCGATCCACCCGCCGCCGCTGCGGTGGCGGCGCGGCGCTGCCGCCGGCCGTCCCGCACCGACAGCAGGAGCCAGGTCGCAAACGCCGCGCCCAGCAGCAGCGCATCGGCGCGATCGAGTTGGCCGTCCGCCGCCAGCGCCAGGGTGGCGAACGGCGCGGCCAGCGCCAGCAGGTAGTCGCGGCGCAGCGGCAGCGCGGCGGCCGGCAAGGGACCGGCAAGCAACGCCAACCCCAGCACCACGGCGATGTTGAACACGTTGCTGCCGAGCGCATCGCCGAAGCCGATCGCCGGCCGGCCGTCGAGCGCGGCCAGCATCGATACCGATCCCTCGGGCGCCGAGGTGGCCGCCGCCGCCAGCGTGGTCGCCACCAGCGCGCGCGGCAGCCGCCACTGCGCGGCCAGCCGCAGCACGCCCTGCACGAACCACTCCCCACCGGCCGCCGCCAGCACGACGGCCGCCGCCAACGCCGCCCACTCGATCATTGCCGGCACGCCTCGTCGCGCTTGACGGGAAACATTTGTGCAAATACTATGCCTTGGCTCGCTCGCGCGAGCGCCAGGCCCTGTGCCAAGGAGAGCAGCAACTTCGATCCCCGCGAGGGGCTCTTTTTTTCGACTACCGCGGCCGTATCCGCTGCGCCAGCGCCGCATAAAACGGCCGGCTCAGCACGCGCGCGACACCGCTGGCGATCAAGGCGCAGGCCATCAGCGACAGCACCATGCCGTGGCCGTCGACCATCTCCATCACGATGATGAAGGCGGTCAGCGGCGCCTGCGTGGCGGCGGCGAGGAAGCTCGCCATGCCGAGCGCGATCAGCGTCGGCGCGTGCGGGTAGGCCGTCAGCGCCGCGATGTCGTTGCCGAGCGCCGCGCCGATCGCCAGCGACGGCGCGAACACGCCGCCCGGCGCGCCCGACCAGGTCGACAGCCAGGTCGCCAGGAACTTCAGGCCAAAATAGCCCGACCATTCCGGCGGCGCGCCGTCCAGCAGCCCGCGTGTGTGGGCGTAGCCGCTGCCGAAGGTGGCGCCGCCGCTGGCCAGGCCGATCGCCGCCACCGCCAGCCCGCAGGCCGCCGCGAACAGCACCGGCCGGCGGCGGCGCAGGCGGCTCGCGCGGTCGGCGCTGCGGCCGTCGAGCGAGGCGATCAGCAGCCGCGAAAAGAGACCGCCGGCCAGCCCGCTGGCCAGCGCCACCGCCAGCGCCGGCAACAGCAGCGCGAACTCGAACGGCGCCGGCTCGATCACGCCGAAGTAGGTCAGGTTGCCGTAGGCGGAAACGGCGATCAGGCCCGCCAGCACGATCGCCGCGACCAGTTGCCCGCTGCTGCGCTGCTCGGGCGCGCGCGCCAATTGCTCGATGGCGAAGATCACCCCGGCCAACGGCGTGTTGAATGCGGCGGCCACCCCGGCAGCACCGCCCGCCACCAGCAGGCCCTGCTCGCTGACGGCCGAGCGTGCCGGCAGCCAGCGCCGCGCGTGGTGCATGACGCCGGCGGCCAGTTGCACGGACGGGCCTTCACGGCCGAGCGATATGCCCGCCAGCAGGCTGGCCGCGGTCAGGCCGAACTTGGCCAAAGCCAGGCGCAGCGACACCAACGTCGAGCGCTGCGCCGGTGTCAGCGCCGGGTCGAGCGCGGCCATCACCTGCGGAATGCCGGAACCCGCCGCTCCCGGTGCGAAGCGCTGCGTCGCCCAGACGATGGCCGCCGCACCCAGCGGCGTGACGACGAGCGGCGCCCAAGGCAGTTGGGCGCGCAGGCTGCCAAACGCATGCAGCGCCGCTTCGGCCACCCAGGTGAAGGCGACCACCGCCAGACCGGCAAGCGCCGCGTAGACCAGCACCACGGCGCGCGCCGCCCACTGTGCGCCGTCGGCCACCTCGCGCCGCAACCGCGCGCGCATCCGCGCCAGGCTCAGCATGGTCGCCGCGCGGCGGCGCCGCCTATCATGCGCGGATGTCCACCGCCCGCCCCCGCAAACGCCGCCGCGCGGCTGCCGCCGACCAACCCACGCTGTCGGCGCCGGCGGCGCAGGTGCTGCGGCGCTTCCGCCAGGTGTTCAACGCGGTCAAGACGCACTTCCAGCAGGTCGAGAGACAAGCCGGCGTCGGCGGCGCGCAACTGTGGGCGCTGCACGTGATCCGCGAGCGGCCGGGCCTCGGCGTCAACGACCTAGCCGCGGCGATGGACGTGCACCAGTCCACCGCCAGCAATCTGGTGCGCGGGCTGGTCGAGCGCGGCTTGATCAAGGTGGCGCGCAACGGCCCGGACAAGCGCGCGGTGCAACTGACCGCGCTGACCGACGGCCACCGCATCCTGCGGCGCGCGCCGGGGCCGTTTACCGGCGTGCTGCCGCAGGCGCTAGCCACCCTGGACGAGGCTACGCTGAACCGCCTGAACCGCGATCTGGCCCGCTTGATCGATGCGCTCGCCGCCGACCGGCGCGCTGGCAAAATCCCGCTCGGGCAAACGTAGCAGTCGGCTCCGCGGATCCACGGCATTCTTTTGCATTTGCCCAAATCTATCACCCTCGCACGGGCGACCGACGGCGACCGCCCCGTAGAATCCCCATCGTGAGACTCGCGTTATTCGATCTGGACCACACGCTGCTGCCGGTGGACAGCGCCGACGGCTGGTCGCACTTCCTGGTGCGCGCGGGCGGCCTCGACACCGCCGAGTACGGCGCGCGGATCGAGCACTTCGCCGCCACCTATCGCGCCGGCACCTTCGACACCGAGGCTTATCTCGTTTTTCAGTTTGCGCTGCTGGCGCGCTTTCCGCGCCGGCAACTGGAACACTGGCGTACCGAGTATCTGCGGGCACGCGTGCTGCCGCACATCCGCGCCGAGGCGCTGGAACTGATCGACACCCATCGCCAGGCCGGCGACGAGCTGGCGCTGGTTACCGGTACGCACAGTTTCGTCACCGCGCCAATCGCCACCGCCTTCGGCCTGCCGCACCTGCTGGCGGTGCAACCCGCAACCGATGCGCGCGGCGAGTTCACCGGCGGTTACTCCGGCACGCACACCTATGGCGAAGGCAAGGTGTGTGCGGTCGAGCAGTTTCTCGGCGCGCGCGGGCTGGGGTGGGACGGGGTCGAGACCGTCTTTTATAGCGACTCGATCAACGATCTGCCGCTGCTCGCGCGCGTAACGACCCCGGTCGCCACCAACCCCGATGCGCGGCTGCGCAAGATTGCCGCCGAACGCGGCTGGCGCGTGCTGGAACTCTTTGCGACCGAGCGGGAGGCGGCGTAATTCCCGATGGTCGACACCGTACTTCGTAGGCCGGGGTCTTCCCTCACCCCAACCCCTCTCCCGGGGGGAGA
>JAJTHJ010000258.1 GCA_021298875.1 Burkholderiales bacterium
CGCGATGGGCAGCAGCGCGAAGAGCAGCGGCGTGCCGATGTGATACGGCAGGTTGCCGACGATCTTCAGCGGCCGCGCGTCCTGCGCGGCGAGGGCGCGCCAGTCGAGCGCCAGGGCGTCGGCCTCGATCAGTTGGAGTTGCTCCGGGGCGTAACGGGCGCGCAGTCGGGCGGCCAGGTCGCGGTCGATTTCCACCGCGCCGATGCGACGGGCGCCGGCGATGAGGCTGGCCGTCAGAGCGCCCAGGCCGGGACCGATCTCGACGATGCGGTCGCCAACTTGCGGCTGCACCGCGGCGACGATGCGCTCGACGTAGTGCGCATCGTGCAGGAAATTCTGCGAGAAGCGCTTGCGCGCTTGGTGACCCTGCATCAGCGCTGGGCCGACTGCGCCGCCTGCACGAGCTGCCCGGCCAAGTCGATGGCCGCGACCAGGCTCGATGCGTCGGCGCGGCCGCTGCCGGCCAGCTCCAGCGCCGTGCCGTGATCGACCGAGGTGCGCACGAAGGGCAGGCCGAGCGTGACGTTGACCCCCTGGCCGAAGCTCGCCTGCTTGAAGGGCGCGAGGCCCTGGTCGTGGTACATCGCCAGGATGGCGTCGTAGCCGCGCGCCTGTGCCGGCACGAAGACGGTGTCCGCCGGCAGCGGGCCCACCGCGTCGATGCCGCGGGCGCGGGCGGCAGCCACGGCCGGGGCGATGGTGTCGATCTCCTCGCGCCCGAGATGCCCGCCCTCGCCCGCATGCGGGTTGAGGCCGCACACGGCGATGCGCGGCGCCGGCAGGCCAAAGCGGTGGCGCAAGTCGCGGTCGAGCACGTCGAGCGTGACACGCAGTGACTCGCGGGTAATCGCCGCCGGCACCTGCGCCAGCGGCAGATGTGTGCTGGCCAGCGCCACGCGCAAGGCACCGGCGGCGAGCAGCATCACCACCGGCACACCGCCGCAGCGCTCGGCCAGATACTCCGTGTTCCCGGTGAACGGCACGCCGGACTCGGCGATCGCGCCCTTGTGCACCGGCGCGGTGATCAGCGCGGCATAGGCGCCGCCGCGGCAGCCGTCGATGGCGCGGTCGAGCAGGGCAAGCACATAGGCCGCGTTGTGCGGATCAAGCCTCCCGGCCGTGCAGGGCGCGGCCATTGGCACATGCTCGATTTCGATTGGCGCCGGCAGCGGCCAGGGCAGGCCCAGCCTGCCGGCACGGGCGGCGAGCAACCCCTCGTCGCCCAGCAAACGCAATGGCCGCGTTGCAGACAGCGCCGCGTGCAGCGCAATGTCCGGGCCGATGCCCGCCGGCTCGCCGGTGGTGATCGCCAGCGGGCTCACGCGTCGTCGAGGCGGATCTCGACGTAGGTGCGGTCGCGCAACTGGCGCAGCCAGTCCTGCAAGGCTTCTTCCGACTTGCGCTCGCGCAGCGCCTGACGCGCCACCAGCCGGTTGCGCTCGACCGGCACCTCCTCAGTACGCCGCTCCTGCACCTGGATCAGGTGCCAGCCGAACGGCGACTTCACCGGCACGCTCACCTGGCCGATGTCCAGCGCCGCCATCGCCTGCTCGAACTCGGGCACCGCGTCGCCGGGGTAGAGCCAGCCCAGATCGCCGCCGCGGGTGGCTGAGCCATCCACCGAGTGCAGGCGCGCCAGCTGGCCGAAGTCCTGCCCGCCCTTGACCACCCGGTCGCGCAGGTCGGTGAGGCGCCGTACCACGTCGGGTTCCGGCGTGGCGTCGGTGACCCGCAGCAGGATGTGCCGGGCGCGCGTTTGCGTCACCGGCGCGGAGGAAATCTGCACCTCGTTCGCCCCGCGCTTGCCGACCAGCTTGAGGATGTGGAAGCCGCCCGGGCTGCGCACGATCGGGGCGATCTCGCCGGGCTTGAGCGGCGCCACCGCTTCGAGGAAGAGGGTGGGCAGCCGCTCGGCCGAGCGCCAGCCCAGATCGCCGCCTTGCAGCGCCTCCGGCGCGGCCGAATTGCTGGCCGCCAGCGCGCCGAAGTCGGCCCCGCCCTTGAGCTGGGCGACCAGCTGCTCGGCGCGGCGGCGCACTTCGTCGATCCGCTCGGCCGAGGCGTTTTCGGGCACGCGCAGCAGGATCTGCGCGATGTTGTACTCGGCATTGGCCGAGGCGCTTCCACCCGTTTGCGCGGCGAGAAAGTTGTCGATCTCGCCCTCCGCGACGACGATGCGGCTCTCTACCTCGCGCTCGCGCAGCCGGGTGAAGAGGATGTCGTCGCGCACTTCTTCGCGAAAGCGAGCGAAGCTGACCCCGTCCTGCTCCAATCGGGCACGAAACTCCGGCAGCGACATGCGGTTGGCTTCGGCGATGCGGGCGATCGCGGCGTTGACCGTGGCGTCGTCCACCCGTACGCCGGTCTCGCGTGCCAGTTGCAGTTGCGCGCGGTCGACGATCATTCGCTCCAGCACCTGCCGTTGCAGCACGGCCGCCGGCGGCGGCGCGATCCGCTGCCGGCGCAACTGCTGCTCGGCCATCGCCACCCGCTGCTGCAACTCGCGCGCGGTGATGACCTCGTCGTTGACCACCGCCACCACGCGGTCGAGCGGCGGATTGGCGGGGCGCGGCGCGGTCTGCGCGGCGACGTTGGCGACCAGCCCCAAGCAAAGCGCGAGCGCAGCCGGCAGGCCGTGCGAAAAGATCGTCTTCGACATCACTCGTAATCGCCGAAGCGCCCGACATCGAGCGACGGCGGCAGGATTCTCTGGAACCCGGGGATATTACGCTGCAAGGCATCGACCGGCCCGGTGCCGAGCCGGCCGAACGAGCCGAACTCGATCTGGAAAAAGAACTTGGTCGTGCTTCCCGTATCCGGCAGCACGGTGCCGGTCGCCTGCGTGTTGACGAAGCGCTGCGCGCCGAAGCGCATCGCCCAGCAGTCGGAGCGGTACTCCAAGCCGAGCAGCGCATCGACCACGCCCGAGTTGTCGACCGTGACGTTGCCCGCGACTGCGTCTTCCTTGAGCGAGAAGATGAGCCGGCCCGCCGCGTACCACTGCGCCGACAGCGGCCATTGGAACGAGCCCTCGACCTGGTTGATGTCGGTGATCAGCGTGCCCGGCTGCAACTGGAAGCGGTAGGCGAGGTTAAGCACCGACGCCCGCTTCGGCTGCCAGCGTAGCGCCGCCACGGCGCTGCCGATACGATCCTGCTGGGTCGAATACTGCATGCCGAGTTCGGCCAGCCACCCCTCGGCCAGCCGCCCGGCGACCGCCGCCAACACCTGCGACTCGCCGGCCGGGGTCGCCGCGATCCCCGGCAGCGTCACCTGCTGCGGCGAGAAGAAGTAGCGGTAGCCCAGGGCACTGCGCAGGAACTCGCCGCCCGTTTCGAGGTTCAGGAAGCGGCTGGACACCGCGGCCGTCAACTGGTTGGCCTGGCCGATGCGGTCGCCGCCGACGAATACGTTCTCCGAAAAGAGCTGGGTGAAGTTCACGTCCGCCGCCGCCGAGTCGAAGTTGGGCAGCGAGTTCTGCTCGGTGTTGGGCGGGACGTACACATAGAAGAGCCGCGGCTCCAGGGTCTGCACCGTCTGCCGGTCGAACCACGTCGTGTCCCGGTCGAAGTACAGGCCGGCGTCGACCGAGGCGATCGGCAGGTTGCGCGTGTAATCGAGAGGCAGCGTGCCCTGACGGATGCGGTCGGCCTCCAGCGTGGGCGCATCGAGCTTGTAGAAGGTGCCGTTCCATTGCAGCCGCGGCACGACGAAGCCCGCCGGCGCGAGCCACGGGTAGGACAGCGTCGGCGCCACGGTCAGCCGCGAACCGGTTTGCAAGGTCGGATGAGCAAAGCGCGTCGCTTGCACCGGCAGCGACAGGTCGAAGCCTTGCCAGTCGTTGTTCTGCGCCGTCGCAACCACCTGCGGTACCCGCTCATAGGGCTTGTACACGGCCGGCGGATCGAGCAGCGTCTGGTTCTCGGTCACGTTGACCGACACGTTCCAGTAGGTACGCGCGAAGGCGACGAAGGCCTCTTGCGGCAAGACCTTCAAGTTGCTCGTTACCACGTTCGAGCCGAAGTCCGACAAATAGTTGTCGTCCGACACTCTTTGGTAATTGATGCTCGCGGACACACCCGCCGGACCGGCGTACTGCTGCACCCAGGACAGCCGGTCGCGGTAGTCGCTGGTGATGCGGTCGTTGACAATGAAGTCGTAGTTCAACTGCCCCTCGTGCACGGGCTCCAGATAGCGGAACTCGTTTTGCCACAGCACGCCGCGCCGGCTCATCATCCGCGGCGTAAACGTGGCGTCGCGGTTGGGCGCGATGTTCCAGTAGTAGGGCAGCGTCGCCTCGAAGCCCAGCAGCGAGTCGGTGCCGAAGGTCGGCGCCAGAAAGCCGCTGCGCCGCTCGTCGGCGAGCGGCAATCGCAACCACGGCGCGGGCAGGATCGGCAGCCCCTTGAAAAAAAGCACCGCGCCCGTGGCCACGGCGACCTCGTCGACGCGATCGAGCGTAAGCTTGTCGGCGGTGACCCACCAGGCGCGGTCGTCCGGTTTGCAGGTGGTGAAGTTCGCCTCGCGCAGCCGAGCGCTGCCATCGGCCAGCAGCTCTACTTCGCGCGCGCTGCCGGTGGCCTGGCGCGGGGCGAAAACGAACTCGGCCGTCGGCATGGTTCCGGTCTGCGCCTGCACCTGCATCGTCAGCTCGGGCCCGGTCAGCAACAGTCCGTCGCGAAAGGCGCGCACGTTGCCCTGCGCCTGCACCTCGTCGGCCACGCGGGAGTAGACAATGCGGTCGGCACGTAGCACGGTACCGGCGCGCCGCAACTCGGCGCGGCCGCTAAGGACGACCCGCTCTTCGTCTTCGGTCTCGATGCGCTGGGCGCGGGCAAAGGACGAACCCTCGTCGCCGGCCAGTCGCGACTGCTCGCCGAGTTCCCGCGCCAGCCGCAGTTGCGGCGCTTCGCCCCAGGCGCCGGCGGGCGCAAACCCGAACAGCGCAATCAGCGGCAACGCGCGGGCGCGCGACAACGTCAGCCCAAGCGGCGAGGACGCCCGATCGGCCATAAAAGCAAGGCGTGGCGATACACCATGGCATTATAGGAATGCACCCTTCATTAATCCCGCCGGCATCCGTTTGCACTGTCCGGCCTGCGACCCATGGTCGATTCCATCTCCGATGAGCGCGCGCAGCAGTTGCGCGCCTGGTTGCTGGCGCAGCCGCCCGCGCTCGGCCTGGCGGTGCCGACGCTGCGGCCGGCGTCGGCCGATGCGAGCTTTCGCCGGTACTTTCGCCTCGACGCCGCAGGCGTTCCCGGCGGCAGCGCGATCGCGATGGACGCCCCGCCGGACAAGGAAGATTGCCGGCCGTTCGTCCACGTCGCCCAGTTGCTCGCCGCCGCCGGGGTGCACGCCCCGCGGGTGCTGGCGGCGGACCTGACGCAGGGCTTCCTGCTGCTGACCGATCTGGGCCACGCCACCTACCTCGCGGCGCTGCGCCAAGCCGATGCAACCCGCGCCGACGCACTGATGAGCGATGCGATCGACGCCCTGCTGCGCTGGCAGCAGGCCACACAGCCCGGCCAACTGCCGGCGTACGACGAAGCGCTAATGCGGCGCGAGTTGAATCTGTTCCCCGACTGGTACGTGGCGCGCCATCTGGGGCGCGATCTATCTACCGTACAGCGCCTGGCGCTCGAGCCGATGTTCCGCCGCATCCTCGACGCCTGTCTGGCGCAGCCGACGGTCTACGTCCACCGCGACTACATGCCACGCAACCTGATGGTCGCCGCACCCAACCCCGGCGTGCTCGACTTTCAGGACGCGGTGGCCGGGCCGATCGCCTACGACCTCGCCTCGCTGCTGCGCGACGCCTTTCTCAGTTGGGACGAGGAGCGCGAGATCGACTGGGCGATCCGCTACTGGGAGCGCGCCCGCCGCGTCGGGCTGCCGGTGCGCGCCGACTTCGGCGCGTTCTGGCGCGACCTGGAATGGATGGCCTTGCAGCGGCACCTGAAGGTGCTCGGCATCTTTGCGCGCATCAACTACCGCGACGGCAAGCCGCACTACCTCGCCGACGCGCCGCGCTTCGTCCGCTACGTGCGCGCCACCGCGCTGCGTTACGACGAACTGGTGCCGCTGCTGCGCCTGTTCGACGAACTCGGCATCGTCGCGCCGTAGGCCGCGTGCCGCCGATCTCATGAAAGCGCTGCTTTTCGCCGCCGGTCGTGGCGAGCGGATGCGACCGCTGTCCGACGCCATGCCCAAGCCTCTGCTGGTCGCGGGCGGCCGACGGCTGATCGAGTGGCAACTCGCGGCGCTGGTGCGCGCCGGCGTGCGCGAAGCAGTGATCAACACCGCGCATCTGCCCGAGGCCTTCCCGGCGGCACTCGGCGACGGCGCGCGCTACGGGCTGCGGCTCGGCTACTCGTGCGAGGGCGACACCGCCGCCGACGCACTGGAAACGCTGGGCGGCATCGTCCGCGCGCTGCCGCTGCTGGGCGAGGCGCCGTTCCTCGCCGTCGCAGCCGACATCGTCACCGACTACGACTACGCCAGGCTGCACGCCGCGGCGACGCGCATCGCTGCCGGCGCCGCCGACGCGCATCTGGTGCTGGTGGATAACCCGCCGTTCCATCCCCGCGGCGACATGGCGCTCGCGCACGGGCGCATCGCGCTCGACGGCGCCCGGCTCACCTACGCCAGCATCGGCGTCTTCACCCCGCGTCTGTTTTTCGGCCTGCCGGCAGCGCGCGCCAAGCTCTTCCCGTGGCTCTATACGCATGCCGCGGCGGGCCGCGTGAGCGGCGAGCACTACCGCGGCCGCTGGACCAACGTCGGCACGCCGCAGGAGCTGGCGCAGCTCGATCGCGAATTACGCGCCGCGTAGACTTTTGCCTCGATGAAGAACAACGCGCTTCCGCTGGCCATCGTGGGCGGCGGCCCGACTGGGTTGGCCTGCGCACTGCTGCTCGCGCGGCGCGGACTGGCGTCGGTCGTGATCGAGCCGCGCGCGCTCGCCGACGCACAGAACGACCGCCGCCTGCTCGCGCTGGCGCGCGGCAGTTGGGATGCGCTGCGGCCGCTGCTCGGCGCCGCCGCCCCGCCCACCGCCGCGATCACCGAGGTGCACGTCAGTTCTGCCGGCGAGTTCGGTGTCACGCGGCTTGCGGCGAGCGATCACGGCGGCGAACCGCTCGGCGCCACCGTGCATTACGGCGATCTGGTGGCCGCACTCGACCGCGCGACGATAGCCAGCACGCAGATCGAAGTCGCGCGCGGGCGGCGCGTCGTTGGCATGGCGCAGAAGCCCGAGCGCGTGACGATCACGCTGGACGACGGCGGCACAGTCGACGCCGCGCTCGCCATCCACGCCGACGGCACGGCCAGCGCCGCCGACGAGGACGACGCCGCGCTGCCCTGGGCGCTGATCGGCGAAGTCGTGCTGGCCGGCCCGCCCGCCGGCATGGCGTTCGAGCGCTTTACGCGCGACGGGCCGCTGGCGCTGCTGCCCGCGCCGAGCGACCGCGGCGCGCTCTGGTCGCTCGTGTGGTGCTCCGATCGGGCCACGGTGCAGCGCCGGCCCGCGTTGGGCGCGGGCGAGTTCACCGCCGAGTTGCAGGCCGCGCTCGGGCCGCGGCTGGCACGCGTCGCGTCGGTCGTTGGCCCGCGCAGCGCCTATCCGCTGCGCAGCCGCGCGCGCGAGGCGCTGGTCGAGCATCGCGCCGTCTGGCTCGGCAATGCCGCGCAGACCTTGCATCCGGTTGCCGGCCAGGGTTTCAACCTCGGGCTGCGCGACGCGGTGGTGTTGGCCGACGAACTCGCGGCCCACGCCGACGCACCCGCCGCCCTGCACGCCTACGCGCAGCGGCGCCGGGCCGACCGCGCCGCCATTACCACGGTGACGCGCTGGCTGCCGCAGGTTTTCGCCACCCGCGCCGCGCCCATCGCGGCCGCGCGAATGCTGGGTCTCGCCGCCCTCGACCTGCTGCCGCCGGCACGGCGGGGGTTGGCGGAGCTGCTGATGTTCGGAGTGAGATAGTCGGGAGTCGGGAGCGACGAAGCCGAGTAGCCAGCATCGGTTCGACGTTTCACGTTTCACCCTCGCACAGCACCACGGCGATAAAATCCGCGCTCTCCCTTCCGTAGCCTCGATCCCCCGTCCATGCGCATCGGCCCTTACGCGCCGGCTAATCGCGTTTTCGTCGCGCCGATGGCGGGAGTCACCGACCGGCCCTACCGCCAACTGTGCAAGCGCCTGGGCGCCGGCTATGCGGTCTCCGAGATGGCGGCCTCCAACCCGCGCCTGTGGGCGAGCGAGAAAACCTCGCGCCGGTTGAACCACGACGGCGAGGCCGAGCCGAGCGCGGTGCAACTGGCCGGCGCCGATCCGCAGATGCTGGCCGAGGCCGCGCGCTACAACGTCGCGCGCGGCGCG
>JAJTHJ010000381.1 GCA_021298875.1 Burkholderiales bacterium
GTAAGGCCAGGTCAGGAACAGGAACAGCGCCACCGCCACGCCGACCAGCATCGCCATCGCGTAGTGGTAGAGGTAACCGGTCTGCACGATGCGCAGCACGCCGGCAAACCAGCCGACCAACCGCGCGCTGCCGTTGACGGCGAGGCCGTCGATCAACACCTGATCGCCGCCACGCCACAGCCCGCGGCCGAGCAGCCGCGCGCCGCCGGCGAAGACGATCTCATTGATCCGATCCAGGTAGTACTTGTTGTCGAGCAGCCGATATAGCCCCGCAAAGCGCGCGGCGATGCGCGCCGGCAGTTCCGGTTGCTTGATGTAGAGGAACCATGCCGCCACCACGCCGGCCAGCGCGAGGAAGAACGGTAACGTGACGAAGCCATGCAGCGCCATCGCCGTCGGCCCATGGAAGTGTGCGGCGAGTTCGGCCATCGCCGGGTGGCGGGCAGCGTCGATGAAGATGACGCCCTTGAAAAAGTCGCCGAACAGAAAGTCGCGGACCGTGACGAAGCCGATCACCGCCGACGGGATGGCCAGCAGCAGCAGCGGGATCAGCACCACCGCGGGCGACTCGTGCGGCTTCTCGCCGGGCGCCAGACCGTGGTGCTCGTGCGCATCGTGCCCGTGCTCATCGTGGTGCGCGTGGCCGAAGCGCTCCTTGCCCCAGAAGACCATGAAGTACAGCCGGCAGGAGTACAGCGCCGTCACGAACACGCCGGCCAGAACCGCCGCGTAGGCGAGGCCCGCCCCCGGCACGGTGGCCGCATGCACAGCCAGGATGATGCTGTCCTTCGAATAGAAGCCGGAGAAAAACGGCGTGCCAATCAGAGCGAGCGAGCCGATCAGCATCGTCCAGTGCGTCCACGGCATGTACTTGCGCAAGCCGCCCATGTTGCGCATGTCCTGGTCGTGATGCAGGCCCATGATCACGCTGCCGGCAGCGAGGAACAGCAGCGCCTTGAAGAACGCGTGCGTCATCAGGTGGAAGATCGCCACCGGGTAGGCCGAGGCGCCCAGCGCCACCGTCATATAGCCGAGTTGCGAGAGCGTGGAGTAGGCGACCACGCGCTTGATGTCGTTCTGCACCAGACCCAGCAGCCCCATGAAGAACGCGGTGATCGCGCCGATCACCAGCACGAACGAGAGCGCCGCAGTGGACAGTTCAAACAGCGGCGACATCCGCGCCACCATGAAGATGCCTGCGGTCACCATCGTCGCGGCGTGGATCAGCGCGGAAATCGGGGTCGGGCCTTCCATCGAGTCCGGCAGCCACACGTGCAGCGGGAACTGCGCGCTCTTGCCCATCGCGCCGATAAAGAGGCAGATGCAGATCACCGTAATCAGCAGCCAGTCGGTGCCGGGCAGCGTTTGCGCGGCCAGTTGCGGCGCGGCCTTGAACACGGTCGCGTAGTCGAGCGAGCCGGCGTAGGCATACACCAGCCCGATGCCGAGGATGAAGCCGAAGTCGCCGACGCGGTTGACCAGGAAGGCCTTGAGGTTGGCGTAAATGGCGGTCGGCCGCTTGAACCAGAAGCCGATCAGCAGGTAGGACACCAGGCCCACCGCCTCCCAGCCGAAGAACAGTTGCAGGAAGTTGTTGCTCATCACCAGCATCAACATGCTGAAGGTGAAGAGCGAGATGTAGGCAAAGAAGCGCTGGTAGCCGGGGTCGTCGCGCATGTAGCCGATCGTGTAGATGTGCACCATCAGCGAGACGAAGGTGACCACCAGCATCATGGTGGCGGTGAGACTGTCGATCAGGAAGCCGATCTCGAGCTTCAAATCGCCGACCGTGGCCCAGGTGTAGACGGCGCCGTTGAAGGTGTTGCCCTTGAGCACGTCAAGCAGCACGACGAACGAGGCAACGGTCGCGACCAGCACGCCGAGAATCGTCACCGTATGGGCGCCGGCGCGGCCGAGCCAGCGCCCGCACAGCCCGGCCAACAGCGCGCCGACGAGGGGTGCCAGCGGCACCAGCAGATAGAGCTTCTGCATCGCGGTCATCGTCAGCCCTTGAGCGAATCGAGCTCATCGACCGCGACGGTCGACAGGTTGCGGAACAGGATCACCAGGATCGCCAGCCCGATGGCCGACTCCGCCGCGGCGACGGTCAGGATGAAGAACACGAACACCTGCCCGTGCAGATCGCCCAGGTAGTGCGAGAAGGCGACGAAGTTCATGTTGACCGCGAGCAGCATCTACTCGATCGCCATCAGCAGCACGATCAGGTTCTTGCGGTTGAGGAAGATGCCGATCACCGACAGCGCAAAGAGCAGCGCGCCGACACCGAGGTACCAGGACAGCGGAATCATCTTGTTCTTGTGCCTCCCCGCCCCGCCCTACTTCCGCCCCTGCCGCGCGTCGGTCTCTGTCGGCATCGACACCAGCCGCACGCGCTCGCCGCGCTTGACCTTGACCTGCTCCGACGGGTTTTGGTGCTTGCTGTCCTTGCGCGCGCGCAGCGTGAGCGCGATCGCAGCCACCATCGCCACCAGCAGGATCGCGCCTGCCACCTGCAGCGGATAGACGTACTCGGTGAACGTCAGCAGGCCGAGCTGCTCGATGTTGCTCTTGCCGGCAGTCGTCTGCGGTGGCACCGCGGTACGCCACGCACCGTGCGACAGCACCAGCCACAGCTGCACCGCAATCGCCAGCCCGACCAGCGCCGCGACCGGCAGGTGGCGCCAGAAACCGGCGCGCAGCCGGTCGATATGGATGTCGAGCATCATCACCACGAACAGGAACAGCACCATCACCGCGCCGACGTACACCAGCACCAGCGCGATGGCGAGGAACTCCGCGTGCAGCATCATCCACAGGCAGGCAGCGGAGACGAAGGCCAGCACGAGGAACAGCACCGCGTGCACCGGGTTGCGCGCGGTGATCGTGCGCAGCGCCGCCAGCAGCAGCACGCCGGAGAAGATGAAAAACAGGGTTGGTTGCGACAGCATGGTTCTAGCTCGAGCGCGTCGAGATAGCGACAACCGCCCGAAGGCCAAGGTTGTCCCTCACCCGGCCGCTCCGCGGCCACCCTCTCCCGAGGGGAGAGGGTCGAAAGCCCCTCTCCCCCCGGGAGAGGGGTTGGGGTGAGGGAAGACCGCCACACCCGCGGCAGACGACCGCGCGCTCGGAGTTAACGGTATCTCGCATCTTGTTCTCGCGCCGCTGCGATCTCCTTCTCGTAACGGTCGCCGACCGCCAGCAGCATCTCTTTTGTGTACAAGAGGTCGCCGCGCTTTTCGCCGTGGTACTCGTGGATGTGCGTCTCGACGATGGAGTCCACCGGGCAGCTTTCCTCGCAGAAGCCGCAGAAGATGCACTTGGTCAGATCGATGTCGTAACGAGTGGTGCGGCGCGTGCCGTCGGCGCGCTGCTCGCTTTCGATGGTGATCGCCAGCGCGGGGCAGACCGCCTCGCACAGCTTGCAGGCGATGCAGCGTTCTTCGCCATTGGGGTAGCGGCGCAGCGCGTGCAGGCCGCGGAAGCGCGGGCTGGCGGGCGTCTTGTCCTCGGGGTACTGGATCGTGATCTTGCGGGCAAACAGATACCGCCCGGTCAAGGCCATGCCGCGCAGCAGTTCCTTGAGCAGCAGCGAGTTGAAGAAGTCGCGCACGGCCATCGGCTCAGCCCGCCTTCCAGATATTGAACGGCGTCTGCATCCACACCGCGATCACGATCACCCACACCAGCGTGATCGGGATGAACACCTTCCAGCCGAGCCGCATGATCTGGTCGTAGCGGTAGCGCGGGAACGAGGCGCGGAACCAGATGAACAGCGACACCACGAAGAACACCTTGGCAAACAGCCAGAACCAGTGCGACACCGCGACCATCCAGCCCGGAAACTCAACGCCGAGCAGCTTGCCCAGATCGACCGGCGCCGCCCAGCCGCCCAGGAACATGATCGTCGCCAGCGTGGCGAGCAGGATCATGTTGGCGTACTCGGCGAGGAAGAAGATCGCGAAGCTCATGCCCGAGTACTCGATCATGTGGCCGGCGACGATTTCGCTCTCGCCCTCGACCACGTCGAAGGGGTGGCGGTTGGTCTCCGCCACCGCCGAGATCACGTAGATCACGAAGAGCGGCAGCAGCGGCAGCCAGTTCCACGACAGGAAGGTCAGGCCGCGGTCGGCAAACCAGCCGGTGTTCTGGCCGTTGACGATGCCGCTCATGTTGAGCGTGCCCGCCACCAGCAGCACGGCCACGAGTACGAAGCCCATCGCCAGTTCGTAGCTCACCATCTGCGCGGAAGCGCGCAGCGCGCCGAGAAAGGCGTACTTGGAGTTCGACGCCCAGCCGGCGATGATCACGCCGTAGACGCCGACCGACGTAATCGCCATCACGTACAGCAACCCGGCGTTGACATCGGCGAGCACGATGCCGGGGCCGAACGGGATCACCGCCCAGGCCGCCAGCGCCGGCATGATCACCAGCACCGGCGCGACGAAGAACAGCACGCGGTCGGCGGCGGTCGGGGTGATGACCTCCTTGAAGATGAGCTTGACCGCGTCCGCGATCGGTTGCAGCAGCCCCAGCGGGCCGACGCGGTTGGGACCCAGGCGAATGTGCATCCAGCCGATCAGCTTGCGCTCCCACAGCGTCAGGTACGCCACCAGCCCGAGCAGCGGCAGCACGATCGCGACGATGGCGAGCAACGACCAGACCACCGGCCAAGCGCTGCCTAGCAGCGCGGAGCCTTGCGCGTGGAAACCGTCCATCACGCCCGCTCCAGGGTAATGGATCCGAACATCGCTCCGAGCGTCGCGGTGGCCGCATGCCCGGCCGGCACGCGCACCACGCCGTCGGGGAGGCGCTCGTCCACGGCGCACTCCAGCAGCGCGCTCGCCCCGCCCTGCCTGACCCGCGCCTTGTCGCCGGCCGACAGGCCAAAGCCGGCGAGCGTCTTGCGGTTGGCGCTGGCCTTGGGCGGCCGTGCATCGGCCGTCTTCTGCAAAGCCTCGGCGCGGCGCACCAGCGGATCGGTCCAGTAGATCGGCACATCGGCCACCCGCTGCACCGTGCCGCCCGGCGCCACCGGCTGCGGCGTCATCGTGCCTTCATTGGACAGCCGCGCCGCGACGTCGGTGGGTACTGCCTCGGCGCGCACGGACTCCGGCGTCTCGTAGTCGAAGCCCGCCAGCCCCAGCGCATTGCCGAGAACGCGCAGCACCTTCCAGCCCGGCCGCGTCTCGCCCAACGGACGCACAGCACCGTTGAAGCTTTGCACCCGGCCTTCGCAATTGACGAAGGTGCCGGA
>JAJTHJ010000400.1 GCA_021298875.1 Burkholderiales bacterium
CCGCGCCGGCCGTGCGAGGCCATGAAGATCACGTCGCAGCCGAATTTCTTGGCGGTGTCGATGATCGCCTCGTAGGGCGCAAAGGACTTGACCACCGCCGTCTCGCAGCCCACGCCGGCGGCCTGGCAGGCCGCCCGCAGGTTGGCCAGGCGCTCATTGGCGAGCGTTTCCATGCGCGCTTCGTAGTCCTCGAACGACTCGGGCCGGTACTCGGACAGCGAGGCGTAGGAGTACGGCTCCACCACCGTCAGCCCGACCAGGCCAGCGCCGAGTTTGGCGGCAAAGTCGACCGCCCCGGCGACCGCCTTGGCGGACAGTTCCGAGCCGTCGGTGGGCAACAGGATCTTCTTGAACATCGTGGACTCCTCAATTCAGGTTATGGCCGATGCTAGGCAGGCTGCCGCGGGCGCGGTTGATACCGGTCAAGCCGCCGCTTGGCGATCCCGCACCAGCGCGTTCAATGCGACAGCCGCGATGGTAAAGCCCAATGGTGCGGTGACGGTGACGGTAGAGCCGAATCCGGCGCAGGCCAGCCGGGCGACGAAGCCGGAGGCGGCCGGGCGGCACTCTGCATCCGGCGGCCGGACCGGCTCGTCCGAGTAGACCGCGACGATGCCGAACTTGCGCTTGGCATGGCGCGAGTAGCCGTGCTCGCGCCGTAGCCGGTAGCGCAGCTTGGCGAGCAGCGGATCGCCCGCCGCGCGCGCCAGATCGGCCACGCGGATGCGCGTCGGGTCGGTGCGCCCGCCGCCGGCGCCGCTGACGATCAGCGGCAGGCGCTGCGCGGCGCAATGCACGACGAGCGCCGCCTTGGCGCGGACCGCATCGATGCAATCGAGCACCAGATCGCAGGCAGGGATCGTAGTGGCGACGGTATCGGGTTCGGCAAACGCTTCGACCGGCCGCACCGTGCAGCCGGGGTCGATCGCCGCGATCCGCTGCGCCATCGCCTGCACCTTGGCCTGGCCGAGCGTGCACTCCAGCGCGTGCACCTGCCGGTTGAGGTTGCTCTCGGCGACGTGGTCGAGGTCGATCAGCGTCAGCGCGCCCACGCCGCTCCTCGCCAGCGCCTCGGCCGCCCACGAGCCCACACCGCCGATGCCGACCACCGCCACGTGCGCGGCGCGCAGTCGCGCCAGGCCGTCGGCGCCGTACAGCCGCGCGACGCCGCCGTAGCGGCGCTCGCCGTCGTCTGCCATGCGCCTACTTCGACTCGCGCACCAGTTGCACGATCTGCCCCATGTCGATGGTGCGTGCGCGCTGCTCGATCTGCGGCAGGTACTGCTGCTGCACGCCGCGCGCCTGACCGAGCAAGTCGGTAAAGCTGCTGCGCAGCAGAGCGGTGCTCATCACCCGCCCGCCAGCGTAGTAGCGCTTGGCCAGATGGCCGAGCGCATAAGTGGTGGCGAAAGAGAAGGCCACGCCGGTGGCGCCGCGGGCCAGCGAGCCAACCATTTTGCCGGCCGCCTTGCCCAGCAGACCGCCGATCAGCTTGCGGCCCACGTCTTCCAGGTACTGGCCGGTCAGCCCGACTCCCGCGGTGGCGAGAAAGTCCTTGATGTGGCCGCGATCCAACTCGTACCCGTAGGCCTGACCGATCTTGTAGACGAGGCGCATCTGTAACGGGATGATCGCCAGCGAGGCCATCGACTGCGGCAGCAGTTCGAGCGCGCCGTTCAGTATCGAGGCGTTCAAGATGCTCTTGTCCAGTTCCGCCTCATTCACCTTTGGCTGGCCGGCGACCACCGGGCCGGGCACGGCTGCGAGCGGTGCGGTGGCCAGTGCATCGGCGGTCGCCACGGGTTCGGCCATCTGCGGCGAACTCAATCCGAGCGCACCGCCCAGCGTGGCGAGAAAGCGCGTTTCGTCCTCGTTACGCAGGCCGTCGGCATCGCAGACGCCCACCGCCAGTTCGAAGGCGAGCTGCCGCAGCTCGGGCGTGGTCAGCCGCGCCGCGGCACCGGCCGCATCGACCCTCTTAAGCAGCACGTCTTGCAGCACGGCGGCTGCGTTCAGTTCGGGGCCGAGCGAGTCGGCTACACGGCGCAATTCGGCGCGCTCGGCATCGGCCTTGCTGCCGTCGGCCAGCGCGGCCAGCAGGGCGATGGCGAGCAGCGCGCGTTGTTCGGTCGGGTTCATGGGCACTCCTTGTAGGAGCGGGAAGCTTAGCGGTGCCGCACGCACCCGCCCGCTGCACTACGATAGGCGCTTTCCCCCGCATGGCCGCCGCCCCGATGACTGCTGCCGATACCGCCCTGCAACGTGCGCTGGCCGCGATGCCCGCGCTCGCCGCCCTGCCGCCGGCGCTGCGCGAGGACGTCGGTGCCAGTCTCAACGTGGTGCGCCTGCCCGCGGGCAGCGTGGTGTTCCGCGCCAACGAAGGGTGCCAGGGTTTCCCGATCGTGTTGCAAGGCCGCGTGGAGGTCGCGCGGCATTTGGACAGCGGGCGCGAGTTCGCGCTCTACGAGGTCGGCGCCGGCGAAAGCTGCGTGATGTCCACCGGCTGCCTGCTCGGCAACTCGCACTACAACGCCCAGGGCCGCTGCCTGACCGATGTCGAGCTGGCGATCATTCCGCGCCCGATGTTCGAGCGGCTGGTGGCCGAGCACAAGCCGTTTCGCGAAGAGGTGTTTGGGCTGTTTGTCGAGCGCATGCAGCGGTTGATGGAACTGGTCGAGGAGGTGGGCTTCCAGCGCCTGGACCAGCGCCTTGCCGCGGCGCTGCTCGGCAAGGGCCAGCGCGTGGAGATGTCGCATGAGCAACTGGCGCATGCGCTGGGCGTCTCGCGCGAATCGGTCAGCCGTCAGCTTAAGCAGTTCGAGGAGCATGGCTGGGTCAAACTGGGTCGCGGCGCGGTGGGCGTGCTCGACCCGCGGGCGCTGCGCGAGCGGGCCGCCCACGGCAGTGCGGCCCTGGTGACGGACGGTCGCGAGGCCGACGCAGCCGCCAGCTGAGCGTTTTTTTTTTCGCGCGGAGCTTGGCGGGCATCAAGGCCGCGCCATCGCGGCAGCGCGCCTGCGGACTAGACTGCTTGCGCGTGGCCAAGGGAGGTCGATATGAAGATCCTGGTTCCGGTGGATGGCAGCAAGTACAGCGCGGCGGCGGTGGCGTTCATCGCCTCGCGTTCGACCCTGATCGGCGGTGCGCCCGAGGTGGAACTGCTCAACGTACAGTTGCCGGTTCCGGTGCGCGCCGCGCGCGTGGTTGGGCAGTCGGTGCTGCGCTCCTACTACGACGACGAGGCGCGCAAGGCGCTCAAGCCGGCAGCGGCGGCGCTCAAAAAGGCGGGTTTGACAGCGATGACGCGCCATGAAGTCGGCAGCCCCGGCGAGCAGATCGCCGTGCGCGCCGACGCGGAGCGCGTCGACCTGATCGTGATGGGCTCGCACGGCCACGGCGCCCTGGCGAGCGCGGTGCTCGGTTCGGTCACCAACGCGGTGCTGGCGCGCTGCAAGAAGCCGCTGCTGATGCTGCGCGAACGCGCCGCCCCCAAGGGCGATTCGCTCAAGGTAGGCATCGCCGTGGATGGCTCCAAGTTCGGCCGCGCCGCGGTGCGCTACGTGTTGAAGCACATGAACCTCTTTGGCGCCGCACCGCAATTGACGCTGATCCACGTGGTGCCCGACTTTGCCGGCGCTGTGATGCCGGACATGGCCGGCATTGCGCTGCCGGCGTTTAGCGCCGAAGAAATCCAGGCGATGCAGGCCAAAGCCTTCGACACTGCCGTGGCGCCGGTGCGGCGGTTGCTCACCAAAGTCGGCGTGGCGGCGGCGGAGGCGTGCCTGGCCGGTAACGCCGGCGACGAATTGTCCGCATTCGCCCGGAAGCAGAAGCTCGACGTGCTGGTGCTGGGCTCCCACGGTTACGGTGCCTTCAAGCGGGCAGTATTGGGATCGGTCGCCAACCGCGTGGCCGCTCACTGCGCAACGCCGCTGCTGCTGATTCGCGAAGCCTGAGCTTTGCGCGCGGGCTAGTCCCGATACGGCCATCGCGTGGTCGCATGATACCTTCGCGCTCCAGCGGCCCGTCGAAGGCCGTATCCCCTCGATTCCAAGGAGTAAGCCCGATGTCCACCCTCGTCCGTCGCCTGGCGCTCGCTGCCTGCGCCTTGCTGCCGCTGGCTGCGGCCGCCCAGCCCTACCCCAACAAGCCGGTGCGCCTGATCGTCCCGTTCCCGCCCGGCGGCACCACCGACATCGTTGCCCGCATCGTCGCTGACGAACTGGGCAAGAACCTCGGCCAGCCCGTGGTCGTGGAAAACCGCGGCGGCGGCGGTGGTGCGATCGGCGCGACCGAGGTCGCCAAGGCGGCACCGGACGGCTACACGATCGGCGTGGCCACCGTCTCCACGATGGCGGTCAATCCGGCCTGTAACCCCAAGCTGCCCTACAAATCGCCGGAGCACTTCGCCACCATCACCAACCTGGCCGCCGTGCCCAACGTCATCGCCGTCAACCCGCAGCGGGTCAAGGCGCAGAACATGGACGAGTTCGTCAAGCTCCTCAAGGCCAACCCGGGCAAGCTGTCCTATGCCTCGTCGGGCACCTGCGGCATCGGCCACATGATGGGCGAGCTGTTCAAGGTGGCGAGCGGCACCTTCATCGTGCATATCCCGTACCGCGGCGCCGGCCCGGCCCTGAACGACGTGCTGGCCGGTCAGGTGGAAATTCTGTTCGACAACATTCCCTCGTCGCTGCCGCACATCCAGAGCGGCAAGCTGCGGGCGCTGGCCGTGGCCGCACCGCAGCGGCTGGCCGCCGTGCCGAACGTGCCGACCCTGGCCGAGTTGAAGATGCCGTCGGTCAACGACCAGGTCTGGTACGGGCTGGTGGCGCCGGCCAAGACGCCCGACGAGATCGTCAAGCGGATTCACGACGCCGCGGTCAAGACGCTCGCCAACCCGGCGATCCGCGAGAAGCTTCAGCAACAGGCCGCAACGCCTGTGGGCAACACGCCGGCCGAGTTCCGCGCGCAGATCGTCGCCGAGCGCGACAAGATGATCGACCTCGTCAAGCGGCAGGGGATCAAGCTGGAGCAGTAGCCATCGTGAGCCGTGATCCGTCTTCCGTGATCCGTTCGGCCGGCGCTGCCGAAGCCCGCGGATCACGGATCACCGATCACGGATCACTGCTTTTGGCCTCCCCCACCCTCGCTTGGTTCTTCGTCGCCGTCTGGGGTTCCGGCTATCTGGCGACCAAGGTGGGCTTGCAGTACGCGCCGCCGTTCACCTTCCTGACGCTGCGCTTCACCTTCGGCCTGGTGGTACTGCTGCCGCTGCTGTTGCTCTGGCAGCGGCAGGAGCCGCTGCGCTGGCCAGACTCGCGCGCCGCCTGGGCGCACGTGATCGTGGCGGGGCTATTGATGCACGCGATCAACCTCGGCGGCAGCCACTACGCGCAGTATCTCGGCATGTCGGCGGGGGTCGCCGCGCTGGTGCTCGCCACCCAGCCGCTGGTCACCGCGGTGGTGGCGGTCGGCTGGCTGGGTGAGCGGCTGCGGCGGCCGCAGTGGCTCGGCGTCGTGCTGGGCCTGCTTGGCGTGCTGCTGGTGGTCTGGCACAAGATCGACCTGCGGCTGCTCAGTTGGCCCGCGGTGGCGGCGGTGACCATCGCACTGGCCGCGATCACCACCGGCACGTTGTATCAGCGCCACTTCTGCCCGACCGTCGATCTGCGCGTGGCCGCGCCGGTGCAGTTCGCTGCCACGCTCGTCGCACTGGCGCCGCTCGCGCTGGCGGTCGAGGGCTTTCCGGTGCGCTGGAGTTGGGCGCTGGCCGGCGCCATCGCGTTTCTGGTGATCCTCGCCTCGATCTTCGCGGTCAACGCGCTGCACACGCTGATGCGCCGCGGCGAGGCGACCCGGGTGACGAGCCTGCTGTACCTGACGCCGATCTTTGCGGTGGCGCTGGAGTGGCTGCTTTTTGCGGTGACGCCGTCGGCGCTGACCGCGCTGGGCATCGCCATCGCCTGCGCCGGCGTCGCCCTCGTGGCGTGGCGGCCGCGGGCGGAGCGCGCGCGATGACGCTGGCGCGGATCATCGCCATCGCGGTGCTGGCGCACCTGGTGTTTGTCTCCGTGCGGCTGACCGGGTCGCTCTACGCGCTGTCGAACAAGGCCTCGACCTTCACCGTCGGCGTGCTGATGGCGCTCTTCGCGTTGGTGCCGATGCTGATCGCGGTGCGCGCGGGGCGCTGGCTCGACGAAGTTGGCCCGCGCCGGCCGGCGGTGCTCGGCATCGGGCTGATCCTCGCCGGCGTGGTGCTGCCGGCAGCGTTTCCGTACCCGGTGGCCGACATTGCGCCCTTGCTGGTGGCCGCCGCGCTCGTCGGCACCGGGCAGACCCTGGCGATGATGTCCGTGCAGCAGGTGGTGGGCGAGCGCACCGACCCCGAGCGGCGCGCGGCGGCGTTCTCCTGGCTGGCGCTCGGCGGCTCCGTGTCGAGTTTCGCCGGCCCGGTGGCGAGCGGCCTGCTGATCGACAGCATCGGCCACCGCGCAACCTTTGTCGTGCTGGTGCTGCTGGCGGCTGGCGCGCTCGCCTGGGTCTGGGCGCAGCGCCCGCTGCTGACGCACGCCGGCGACCGCGCCGCGCCGCCCGTGCCCTTGCATCCGCTGCAACTGCTGCGTCATCGTGAACTGCGGCACGTGCTGATCGCCACCGCGGTGATCTCGATGAGCTGGGACCTGCAAACCTTCATGGTGCCGGTGCACGGCACGCGGGTTGGCTTGTCGGCGTCGGAGATCGGCCTCGTGTTGGGCGCTTTTGCGGCGGCTACGTTTGTCGTGCGGCTGGCGATGCCGTGGTTGTCGCGCCGCTTTACCGAATGGCAGGTGCTGATCTTCACGCTCTTTGCCGCGTGCACGGCGTTCGCGCTGTTTCCGCTGTTTGGCGGGGTCGTGACGCTGGCGGTGGTGGCCTTCGTGCTCGGCCTCGGGCTGGGCGCGGCGCAACCGAACGTCATGTCGCTGCTGCACTCGCGCTCGCCGCCGGGGCGGGTCGGCGAGGCGCTCGGCATGCGCACCACGATCTTGAGCGGCAGCCACGTCGTGCTGCCGCTGGTGTTCGGCGCGGCCGGCTCGGTGCTCGGCGCGGCAGCGGCGTTCTGGACCATGGCGCTGATCGTCGGCGGCGCCGGCGCGGCGGCCGTGCGCTGGCAGCGGGCTGCGCCATGAACTCGGCGGGGGCGTATGCGGCAGCGCGCCTGACGCCGCAGCGAATGCGCGAATCGCTGGCGGCGGCGTTGGCCGAGCGCGCGCGCCTGTCGCCCCAGCGCGAGATCTGGGTGTTCGGCTACGGGTCGTTGATCTGGCGGCCGGAGTTCGAGTACGACCGGCGCATGCCGGCGCGCGTGTTCGGCTACCACCGGCGCTTGTGCCTGCGTTCGGTGCTGTATCGCGGCACACCGGAGTGCCCGGGCTTGGTGGCGGGGTTGGACCGCGGCGGCTCCTGCGCCGGTGTGGCCTATCGCCTGCGCGCGGCCAGCGCGCCGCGCGAACTGGA
>JAJTHJ010000246.1 GCA_021298875.1 Burkholderiales bacterium
CGACTTCCCGGTCTTTCTGCACCCGGTCACGCGCGAGGAGTACGCGCTCGCCCGCACCGAGCGCAAGACTGCGCCCGGCTACCACGGCTTTGCCTTTCACGCCGCACCCGACGTAACGCTGGAAGACGACCTGGCCCGGCGCGATCTCACCATCAACGCCATCGCCCAGGCCGACGACGGCAGCTCGATCGATCCGCATGGTGGCGCCGCCGACCTGCGCGCCAAGGTGCTGCGGCACGTCGGCCCGGCCTTTGCCGAAGACCCGGTGCGCATCCTGCGGCTGGCGCGCTTTGCCGCGCGCTTTGCGGACTTTCGCGTCGCCGACGAGACGCTCGCGCTGATGCGCGGCATGGTCGCCGCCGGCGAAGTCGATGCGCTGGTGCCCGAGCGCGTTTGGCAGGAGCTCGCCCGCGGGCTGATGGAAGACCGGCCCTCGCGCATGTTCGAAACACTGCGCGCCTGCGGTGCGCTGGCGCGCCTGTTGCCGGAGCTCGATCGGCTGTGGGGCGTGCCGCAGCCGCCGCAGCATCACCCGGAGATCGACACCGGCGTGCACGTGATGCTGGTGATCGACTGCGCGGCGCGGCTGAAATTCGACCTGCCCGTGCGCTGGGCCGCGCTGCTGCACGATCTGGGCAAGGGCACGACCGACCCGGCGCTTCGGCCGTCGCACCGCGGGCACGAGGTCCATTCGGTCGAACTCGCCGCCGCGGTCAGCGAGCGGCTGCGCGCGCCGGCCGACTGCCGCGACCTGGCGCTGCTGGTCGCGCGCGAGCACGGCCTGATCTACAAGATCGACGAACTGCGCGCCGGCACCCTCGTCGAGATCCTGGAGCGCAGCGACGCGCTGCGCCGGCCGCAGCGCTTTGCGCAACTGCTCGACGCCTGCGAGGCCGACACGCGCGGCCGCACCGGCTTCGAGGAGCGGCCCTTTACCGCGCGCGCCCGCTGGCAACAGGCGCTCGCCGCCGCCGGCGCGGTGGACGCCGGTGCCGTGGCGCAGCGCATCCGCGAGCACGGCGGCGACGGGCCAGCCATCGCGGCGGCGCTGCATCAGGCGCGCGCGGAAGCGGTGCGCGCGGCGCTCGGCCTGGCGCATTGAGCGCAACGCCCATTCGCAACGCGGGCCGACCCGATACCGCCCGCGACCTCGACTACAACGCCTTGACCTGAAACCTCACGCCGACCTTGTCCCACTGCTGCGCTTCCTCTTGCAGCAGGTGGTCGGTCAGCGGGTGACGGTCGCGCCAGGCGGCATCCAGCGCCAGTTCGATCACGCTCTTGCCCGCCTTGAGCGTCCACTGCGGCGCCGCGACGTCGCGCCGCGCGTGACAAAAAATCACCGCCAGCCGCAGCGCCAGCACCTTGGCCAGCCGCTCGGGGTCGGCCAGCGCCTCGCCGAGTTTGCGCAGGTTGCCGCGCTGGCCCAGCACCAGCAAGGCGATGCGCTCCTGATCGGTGACGGAGAAGCCGGGCAGGTCGCCGTTGGCGATCAGATACGCGCCGTGCTTGTGGTGGTCGTTGTGGCTGACGGCAAAGCCCGCCTCGTGCAGCGCGGCGGCCCAGGCCAAGCGCTTGACCATCTCGTCGCCGGCCTGCGGCGCCAGCGCGTCGAAGAAGCGGCGCGCCAGTGCGCCCACGCGCTCGGCCTGCGCCCGATCGACGCCATAGCGGGCTTGCAGGCGATCCACCGTGGCCTCGCGCACGTCGCGCCGCTCGCGCCGGCCGAGCAGGTCGTACAGCACGCCCACGCGCAGGCCGCCGGCGGCCGGCCGCATCTCGAGGATGCCGAGCGTTTCGAACACCGCGCACAGCACGGCGGTGCCGCCGGCGATCACCTGCTGCCGCTCGGGCTTCATGCCGGCAAAGCGGATGCGCTTGATCTCGCCGGCGCCGACGATGGCCTGCCGCAGCTTGAGCAGCGCTTCGCTGGTGATCACGCCGTCGGCCCAGCCTTCGGCGCGCAGGATGTCGATCGCCGCGCCGACGGTGCCGCTGGAGCCGTAGGCCTCGTCCCAGTTGCGGCGCGAGAAGCCCGCCACCGCCTCTTCGATCCCCGCCGCGCAGCCCACGACGGCGCGCTTGAAGCTCGTACGGTCGATCCGCCCGTCGGCAAAGTAGCGCAGCGTGGTGTTCACACAGCCGACCTTGAACGACTCGGCCTGCGCAGCGGCAAAGCCCAGGCCGACGATCAGTTCCGTCGAGGCGCCGCCGATGTCCACCACCAGCCGCCGCGTGTCGGACTGCGGCAGCAGGTGCATACAGCCCTCGAAGACGAGGCGCGCTTCCTCGCGCCCGGAGATGATCTCGATCGGGTAGCCGAGCGCGGCCTGCGCTTCGACCAGAAAGTCGTTGGAGTTGGTCGCCTGCCGCAGCGTCTGCGTGCCCACGGCGCGCACCTGCGCCGGCGGGATGCCGCGCAGCCGCTCGTTCATCCGCGCCAGACAGTCGAGCGCGGTCTCGATCGCGCGGCGGGTCAGGCGGTTGTCGTCGGTCAGGCCGGCGGCCAGGCGGATCGTCTCTTTCCAGTAGCCGAGCCGTTCGATGTGGCTGCCGGCCACGCGGCCGATTTCGAGGCGGAAGCTGTTGGAACCAAGATCGACGGCGGCGAGGTTCATGGCGCGCGCATTCTATGAGCGCCTACCCACTTCGGATTGATTTGACGCAGCGCAGTTCGCAGTACTGTGGCGCCGGCACCATGGCGCGCATGAGCACGAGCCCCACCGACCGCCGCGCGCGCTTGCAGCAGCCGCGGCTGGCGCGCGAGCTGCGCACCATCGAGGCGATGCTGCGCATCGGGTGCCGCGACCGGCATGGCGGCGGCGCGCCGCTGTGTGCCGAGTGCGCGGCGCTCGCCGAGTACACCGCGCGCCGGCTGGCGGCCTGCCCGTTCGGCGAAACCAAGCCCACCTGCAGCAACTGCCAGATCCACTGCTACGGCCCGCGCGAGCGCGAGGCCGTGCGCGAGGTGATGCGTTACGCCGGACCGCGGATGTTGCTGCGGCATCCGGTGCTGGCACTCAGGCACGTCGCCGATGGTAAGCGACCGGCACCGCCGAAGCCGATCAACAAGAAGGGGGCTGCGCGAGCGCCGTAGTGCCTCACTCGCTGCCAACCAGCGCCCCCGCGAACTCCCGCGCCACAAAGGGCTGCAAATCCGCCAGCCCCTCGCCCACGCCGATGAACAGAAACGGCAGCGGCTTGCCCTGACGCGCGCGCTCGGCGGCGATGGCGGCGAGCACGCCGCCTTTGGCGGTACCGTCGAGCTTGGTGACGATCAACCCGGTCAACCCGACCGCGTCGTCGAAGGCGCGCACCTGCGCCAGCGCGTTTTGGCCGTTGGTGCCATCGACCACCAGGATCGCCGCGTGCGGCGCGCCCGGCAGCGCCTTGTCCAGCGCGCGGCGGATGCGCTTCAACTCTTCCATCAGATGCGCCTGCGTGGGCAGCCGACCGGCGGTGTCGGCGATCAGCACATCCACACCGCGGGCGCGCGCGGCATTGACCGCGTCGAACACGACCGCGGCCGGATCGCCACTGGCCTGCTGGATCACCTCCACCCCGTTGCGCTGGCCCCAGACGGCGAGTTGCTCGCGCGCCGCCGCGCGGAAGGTGTCGCCGGCCGCGAGCAGCACGGTCTTGTGGCGGTCGGCCAGCCAGTGGGCGAGCTTGCCGATGGACGTGGTCTTGCCTGCACCGTTGACGCCCGCCACCATCACCACAAAGGGCCGCGCCGCGTCGAGCGGCAGCGCGCCTTCGCTCGGAGCGAGGAGCGCGGCCAGTTCGTCGCGCAGCGCGTCGCGCACTTCGAGCGGGGTTTTCAGCCCTTGCAGCTTGATGCGCGCGCGCAGCTTGTCGAGCAGCTCGCCCGTGGTGGCGACACCGACGTCGGCGGCGATCAACGCGGTTTCGAGGTCGTCGAACAGCGCCTCGTCGATCACGCCGCCGGAGAACAGGCCGGCGATGTTTACGCGCGTACGCGACAAGCCTTGCTTCAGGCGAGCGAGCCAGCCGGTCTTGGCGGGGGAGTTCATCGGGGGGCGGTCTGCAAGAATCTGCGCGTCGCCGTGCATACGCGCCGAAAGCATCGGGCAGTTTACGTGAGCCGTTCCACCAAACCCGCTGTTGCTGCTCGCCACGCGCAGGCGCCTAGGCGCGTGCGGATCATCGGCGGGCAGTGGAAGCGTACGCCGATCCCGCTGCCGGCGGTGCAGGGACTGCGGCCTACGCCCGACCGGGTGCGGGAAACGGTGTTCAATTGGCTGGCGCACTTGCGGCCGGACCTTTTTGCCGAGGGCCGGCGCCCCCACCCCGGCCCGTCCAGTCTCGGCCTTGCAGGGCCTCGCCGCTCCAGCGGCGCGAAGCTGGGC
>JAJTHJ010000323.1 GCA_021298875.1 Burkholderiales bacterium
GCATCTCGTTGGAGTGCGTGCCGACCGCGATCCTGTCGCGGCAGGTGGGCGTGATCCGCGAGACCGCCGATCATGCGTCACTGATTCTTAACCTGCCCGGCCAACCGAAGGCGATCGCCGAAACGCTCGAAGGACTGAAGACCGCCGACGGCAAGGCGCTAGTGCACGGCATCTTCGCCGCGGTGCCCTACTGCATCCAGTTGATCGGCGGACCGTACGTGGGGACGCACGAGGCGGTGGTCAAGGCGTTTCGGCCGAAGGCGGCGCTGCGCGCGACGCGATCGGTGATCGGTGATCGGTGATCGGCAGACCTCGCCTCCTCTCCTTCGTTTCACGTTTCACTTTTCACATTTCACCCGGAAATGCTGCAATCCGTCGAGCTCCAAACTACCCCCTCCCCCACCGCGAGCATCGTCTGGCTGCACGGCCTGGGCGCGGACGGCTACGACTTCGTGCCGGTGGTCAAGGAACTGGAGGCGCTCGGTGCGCCGCCCGCGCGCTACCTGTTCCCGCACGCGCCAATGCGGCCGGTGACGATCAACGGCGGCATGACGATGCGCGCCTGGTACGACATCCTCGGCACCGAGCTGACGCGCCGCGAAGACGAAGCCGGGGTGCGCGAGTCGCAGGGTCTAGTGGAAGAGTTGATCGCCCGCGAAGAGCAGCGCGGCATCGCGCGCAGCCGCATCGTGCTGGCGGGTTTCTCGCAGGGTGGCGCCATCACCTTGCACACCGGGCTTCGGCAGGCCGCGCCGCTGGCGGGCCTGCTCGCGCTATCGACCTACCTGCCGTTGGCCGCGAGCTTCGCCGCCGAACGCGCCGCCGCCAGCCAGAACGTGCCGATCTTGATGGCGCACGGCACGCAGGACCCGATCATCCCGATGGCACGTGCCACCGAATCGCGCGACGCGCTGCGCGCGCTCGGCTACTCGGTGCAGTGGCAGCAATACCCGATGCCGCACAGCGTGTGCGCGGAGGAAATCGAGCTGATCGCCGGATTTCTGCGCGCCGTCATCCCTTAGCGCGCTGCGCCGCACGGAAATCCTGCGGGGAGTGTCCGATCGCCCGCCGAAAAGCGCGGGCAAAGGCCGACGGGCTCGAGTAGCCGGCGTCGAGCGCAATCGTCGTGATGCTGGAGTCGGTTTCGCGCAGCCGTTGCGCCGCCAGATGCAGTCGCCAGCCCTGCAGGTAGTCCAACGGGGTCTGTCCCAATTGGGCACGAAAGCGATCGAAGAACGCTGTGCGCGACAAATGCGCCCGCTGCGCCAGCGCAGCCAGCGTCCAGCGTCGCTCGGGTTCGGCGTGCATTGCCGCCAAGGGCGCCGCGAGGCGCGGGTCCGTCGCGGCGCCGAGCCAACCGCCGGTCTCCCGGGACGCCAGCAAGACCTCGCGCAGCGTCTGGATGAACAAGATCTCGGCCGCACGGCGCAGAACCGCGGACGACGCCGCACCCGGCTCCGCAGCTTCCGTCCGTACCAGTTGCAGCGTCGGCGCCACCCGCCGGCAGGCTCGGCTGTCGGCCCGTAGCGGCACTGCGGCCGGCAGCGCAGCGACGATGGCGTCGGCGGCGCGTGTGTCGGCGACAAAGCTTGCGGACAGCAGGCGCGCAACCGCTCCGTCACCGCCGTAACGTAACGTCGTGGCGGCGCGATCGCGCTGATCGATGCCGGCCACCTCGGTAATGCGCCGGGCCTGCCGACCTGGACGGTCCGCAAGGGTGTGTACGTCGTCTCGGGGCAGCAAGACAAGGTCGCCCGCGGCGAGATGCAGGGGTGCCGATCCTCCCGCGACCGACAGCACGCACTGCCCGTCGAGAACGGCATGGACCGCAGCGAGACGACCGCCCGGCAGTTCGATAGCCCACGGCGCGCTGAGTTCGCTGACGCAGAAGAACCAGCCCCGAAAGTGCAGCGCATCGAGCACGCGGGCGATCAACTCGGCGTGCACCGTACTCGCGGCATCGAGATCGGTACGCGCGGACGCGCGTGCCGGCGCGCTTCGACCTATCGTACTCACGAGTTTCACACCGGAGATTGCATCGATGCCAGTGTCGCATGCACCGCGCCGCCGCCTGCTGCGCCTGATCGGCCGTGCCGCCACGCTCTGGCCGCTGGCCGTGGTCGCCCAGACGCCACCGCTGAAGCCGACGCCAGCGGTGACGGTAGGCCCGTTTTATCCGCCGGACCCGATGGGGCTTCCCTTCTTTCGGGCGCAGGCCCTGGACCCGCTGCCGAAAGGATACGACCTGATGTCGGGCAGGGACGGTCGGCGCGCCGAGGGCGAACCGATCCGCATCGGCGGTCGCATCCTCGATACGGCCGGGCGACCGGTGGCTGGTGCGACGGTCGAGATCTGGCAGGTCGATGCACGCGGCCACTACGCCGTCGAAGTCGGCGCCGATCGCGATCCCGGCTTTGCCGGTTACGGGGTCGACCGCAGCGACGCCGAGGGTCGCTATGCGTTCGTCACACTGCGGCCACGCGGCTATGCGCGCTACGGCGGGTTGATTCGGCGCGCGGCGCACATCCACATTCGCGTTGCAGGGGCGGGCCGCCCGCCGCTCGCCTCGGAAATCTGGTTCGCCGACGAACCGGGTAACGAGCGCGACAGTTTTGTCGGTCGCATCGAGGACCCCGTGCTGCGCGAGCGCATGCTCGTTCGCTTGACGCGCGGCGACGACGGCTTGTGGCAAGGCGTGTTCGACGTGGTGTTGCCGAATGCGTGAGTGACCGCGATGAGACTGCTCGTCTTTGGCGCGAGCGGCGCCACGGGAAAGGAAGTGCTACGACTGGCCTCGGCCCAGGTTTGGAGCGTACATGCCTTCGTCCGCGCCAACGCCGACCAGCACGTGGCGGAGTTCGCCGAGCGGGTGCATCGGGGCGACCTCACCGACCCCGCGGCGACGACCCCGGCGCTGGCCGGCGTCGATGCGGTTGCGGTCTGTCTCGGCATTTCGCGTCGCTCTCGTTCCCCCTTTGCGCCGCTCGTTTCACCCGCCGATCTGACCTCGCGGGCAACGGCGGCGATCGTCGCCGGCATGCGTGCGCAGCGTGTGCGACGGATCGTCTACGTCAGCGCCTTCGGCGCCGGCGACAGCTGGGGCGAGATCCCCTGGTGGGGCCGAGCCTTCGTCGCAGGCAGCCGCGTGCGCTTCTCCATCGCCGACCACACGCGCAGCGAGGCTCTGCTGGCGGCCTCCGGTCTGGATTGGACGGCGCTGCGCCCGATGATGCTCGACGATCGGCCGGCGACACAGCCGGCGCGGGAGATGCGGCCCGGCGATTCGTTGTTGAACAAAGTGCCCCGCGCGGCGCTGGCGCGCACGATCCTGCGGGTCCTGGCCGATCGCGGGAGCTACGGGCGCGCGCTCCCGCTCTCAGCGGATTGACCACAAGCGGCTACGCACCGCGCTTGAAGCGCAGCGCGGTCTCCGCCACGCGGGCGCCAAACAGGCGCGCGGTCTCGAGGTCGACCGGCAGCGGGCCTTCGTCCGCCCCGACGTCGGCCGGCGACTGCGCCAAGGTACCGCCAAAGCCGCCCAGCCAGTTCACGTCGTTGCGGGTGGACGCCTTGACGTTGGCTGGCATCAGGCCGGTGCCAACCCAGATCATGGCCTGCTGCATTGCCAACGTGAACATGTAGCTGATGGTCGAGAACTTGTCGCCGTTGATCGTGGCCGAATTGGTGAAGCCCGCGGCCACCTTGTTTTTCCACGCCTGGCCGGACCAGGGCTTGGCGGACGCGTCGGCAAACTTCTTGAACTGCCAGGACGGGCCACCCATGTAGGTGGGTGCGCCGAAAACGATGGCATCGGCGGCGGCGAGCTTGTTCCAGCTGCCGTCGGGCAGATTGCCCTCGGCATCGATGGCGAGCGACTCGACCTGGGCGCCCGCCGCGGCGGCGGCGCCGGCGTGCACGGCCTCGGCCTGCTTGCGGGTGTGGCCGTAGCCGCTGTGGAAGACGATCACGATACTGGCCATGCTAGCTATCTCCAGTGGGTTGAAGGAAAAAGGGCGTGCTCAGCGCGCGCGCCGCGCATCGAGACTGAGACCACCGGGGCCAAGGGCGAACACCATCAGCATGCCACCGGCCACCGCCAGGTTTTTCATGAACATCAGCATCTGCATCCGCTGCTGATCGACCGGCATCGCCCAGTAGTTGTGGAAGATCACCGAGGCGATCAGAGTGAACACCGCCAGCGCCAGCGCCGCCCAGCGCGCCTTATAGCCGACTGCCAGCGCCAGCCCGCCGACGATTTCCAGCGCAATCGTGCCGATCGCGAGCAGTGTGGGCAGCGGCAGGCCCTTGGAGGCGATGTAGCCGACGGTGCCGTCGAAGCCGCCGATCTTGGAGAAGCCGGCCAGCACGAACATCAGCGCGAGCAGGATGCGGCCGGCAAGCGCGGCGAAGTGGTTGAGATTCGAGTTCGTTAGCTGTGCTCCACAGTCGTTGGTGAAAAGTTCACGGCAGATCGAACACCAGCACTTCCGCCGCTTCGCCGCCCGCCAGTTCGACAGCGCTCGCGCGTTCGAGCTTGGCGGCATCGCCCGCGGACAGGCGCTCGCCGTTGACGGCGATCGAGCCGCGCGCGACATGCACATAGGCGCGGCGGCCGGCCGCCAGCGGCAGGTGCGCGGACTCCGCACCGTTGAACAGGCCCACGTACAGCCGCGCGTCCCGGTGGATCGTCACCGAGTCGTCCGCGCCGTCGGGCGAAGCCACCAGCCGCAAGCGGCCACGCTTTTCTTCAGCCGGGAAGTTCTTCTCCTCGTAGCTGGGCACGATACCGCGCACATTGGGTTCGATCCAGATTTGCAGGAAGTGCGAGGTCTGCCCCGCCGCGTGATTGAACTCGGAGTGCAGCACGCCGCGCCCCGCGCTCATCCGCTGCACATCGCCGGGACGGATCACCGAGCCGTTGCCCATGCTGTCCTTGTGCGCAAACTCGCCGTCGAGCACATAGCTGATGATTTCCATGTCGCGGTGGCCATGCGTGCCGAAACCCTGGCCGGGTGCCACGCGGTCCTCGTTGATCACGCGCAGCGGGCCGAAGCCCATGTGCGCCGGGTCGTAGTAATCGGCAAACGAAAACGAGTGGTACGACTGCAACCAACCGTGGTCGGCGTAGCCGCGTTCCTGGGCACGTCGCAAAGTCAGCATTGAAGTTTCCTTTCCCGGGTTCGGCTTAACCCGTGCAGTTTGGATCAACAGGCATTCGGCCGCGGCTGCGGCGCGAATGCTGCTCGACATGGCGCACATCTTCAGCCAATTCCCTAGCAAAGTCATCGGGATTAAACTGACGGAGTCGTTCAAATCCGTTCAACGGTCGTGCCAGCCCCCGCGCTCACCCTCGACGCCCTGCAACTGGTGGACGCCATCGCCCGCCGCGGCAGCTTTGCAGCAGCAGCCAAGGAGCTGGGCCGCGTGCCTTCGGCGGTCACCTACGCGGTGCGCCGGCTGGAGGACGATCTCGACGTACTGCTGTTCGACCGCCGCAGCTACCGCGCGCGGCTGACCCCCGCCGGCGCAGAGCTGCTGCGCGAGGGCCGCCACCTGCTCGCCGGCGCCGACGACCTGGCGCGCCGCGTGCGGCGCTTTGCCAAGGGTTGGGAGCAGGAGCTGCGCATCGCGCTGGACGCCATCGTGCCCTTCGAGCGGCTGCTGCCGCTGCTGGCGCGCTTTTGCGAGGCCGCGCCCACGCAACTGCGCATCACGCACGAGGTGCTGGGCGGCACCTGGGACGCGCTAGTCGCGGGCCGCGCCGATCTCGCCATCGGTGCGCCCGAGCAGGGGCCGGAGCAAGCCCGCCTCGGCGCGGGCTACCGGACGCTGTTGCTCGGCCGCGTGCAATTCGTCTTCGCGATTGCACCCAAGCACCCGCTCGCCGGGCTGCCCGAGCCGCTGCCGCTGGCAGAGTTACGACGGCTGCGGCAGATCGTCGTCGGCGACACCTCGCAGCACTTGGCGCCGCGCACCGCCGGGCTGCTCGGCGTGCCCGACGTGCTGACGGTGCCGACGATAGAAGCGAAGATCGCCGCCCAGATCGCCGGGCTGGGCGTGGGCTTCGTGCCCGAACCCCTGGCGCGCGCCGCGATCGCCGCCGGACAACTCGTCGTCAAGCGCACCGAGCACGCCCGCGGCGGGCAGACCTCGCCGCTGCACGTGGCCTGGCGCACCGACGCACGCGGCAAGGCGCTCGACTGGTGGCTGGAAGAGTTGAAGCGGCCCGAAGTGCAACGGGCGCTGGTCGAATGAGCTACCGCGGTCGCTTTGCGCCCTCGCCCACCGGGCCGTTGCATTTGGGGTCGCTGGTGGCCGCGCTCGCCAGTTGGCTCGACGCGCGGGCGCACGGCGGCGTGTGGCTGGTGCGGATCGAAGACCTCGATCCGCCGCGCGAAGTGCCCGGCGCGGCACAAGACATCCTGGCGACACTGGCTCGGCTGGGCATGGTGTCGGACGAGCCGGTGCTGTTCCAGAGCACGCGCGGCGCGGCCTACGAGCCGGCTTTCGAGCGTCTGCGCGCGGCGGAGCTCGTCTACGGCTGCGCCTGCTCGCGCAAGGAGATCGAGGACGCCATCGCGCAACGCTCCGGCTGGCCGGCCGGCGTCTACCCCGGCACCTGCAGCGAGCGGCCGTCGGCGCCGGCGGATGTGCGGGCGTGGCGGCTGCGCGTCACCGACAAGCCGATCGCCTTTACCGACCGCCACGCCGGGCGTTACGAGCAGGACGTGGCACGCGAGGTGGGCGATTTCGTGCTGCGCCGGGCCGACGGGCTGTGGGCCTACCAGCTGGCAGTCGTCGTGGACGACGCCGCGCAGGAAGTCACCGACGTAGTTCGCGGCGCCGACCTGCTCGACAACACCCCGCGCCAGATCGTTTTGCAACGCGCGCTGGGTCTGCCGACACCCCGCTATCTGCATGTGCGTGTGGTCGTCAACGCGCTGGGCGAGAAGCTCTCCAAGCAAACCGGCGCGCGGGCGCTCGACACCGCCGCGCCGCTGGCGGAACTCGAGCGCGCCGCCGCGCACTTGCGCCTGCCGCGCGTGGGTGCGGACTCGGTGCCGGCGTTTCTGCGCGCGTCCACCGCGCTCTGGGCCGAGCGGCATGCCCCCGCCGATACAATGCCCGCAGGAGATGCCCGCCATGGCTGACGACACCGACATCCCGACCCTGCGCCGCATCCTGCACGAGAATCGCCGCATCGCCGTGGTCGGCATCAGCGCCGAGTGGCACCGGCCCAGCTACTTCGTCGGCAAGTATCTGCTGGAGCACGGCTACACGATGGTCCCGGTCAACCCGAAGTACGCGAGCGTGCTCGGCCAGCCCTGCTACCCCGACCTAGCCGCCGCGCGCGCGTCGGGGCCGATCGACATGGTGGATTGCTTTCGCAAGAGCGAGGACATCGTGCCGCTGGCGCAGCAGGCCATCGCCATCGGCGCACGCTGCCTGTGGATGCAGCTGGGCGTGCGCAACGCACAAGCCGCCGCGCTCGCCCGCGCCGCCGGACTCGACGTCGTGCAAGACCGCTGCGTGAAGATCGAACACGGGCGCCTGTTCGGTGGGTTGAACTGGGCCGGTGTGAACACGCGCGTGATCTCGGCCAAGCGGCCACGGCAGCTGGCGTATTGAGGCTCGTGATCCGTGATCGGCGATCCGTGATCCGTTGACCATCACGCAGCGAGCTCCGCACCACGGATCACGGATCGCCGATCACGGATCACGGATCACGGATCACGGATCACGGATCACGGATCACGGATCACGGA
>JAJTHJ010000316.1 GCA_021298875.1 Burkholderiales bacterium
CTCGGTGCCGTCGGGGCGGAAGACGATCATCGTCGGATAGCCCGCGACCTGGAAGCGCGTGCCCAGGCGCTGCGCGCCGGTGGCGTCGCCGTCGATGTACACCGGCACGAAGGGCCGCGCCGCGGCGATGAAGTCCTGCCGGTTGAGCACCGTGGCCTTGACCTGATTGCACGGCGGGCACCAGACCGCGCCCCAGTACAGGAAGAGCGGACGCTTTTCGCGCTTCGCCAGCGCGAAGGCGGCATCCACGTCGCCGTCGAACCAGCGGATGCCCTCGCCGCTGACGGCCGAGGCTTTGGGCGCGGCCAGCGTCGGCGCGCTCAAGACGCCGACCAGCAGAACAGTGCAGAGTGCGCGCAGCATGCTCGCCTCAGCGCGCAAAGGGCGCGACGCCGATCCACGCCTTGTGCAGGTAGAAGGCAAACGCCGCCCAGGCGGCGAAGCCGACAACCACGGTGACCGCATCCATCGCCAGCGTGCCCTGCGGGTAAACGGTGCCGGCGGCGCGGTCGCGCTTGCGGCCGGCCGTGAAGCTCAGGATGGCCCAGACGAGAAACGCGCCGAAGAGCAGCACGTCCGCCAGCCGCCCGTTGGCAAGCAAGTGGGCCAGCGCCCAGATCTTGACGCTCGCCGCCATCGGGTGGCCGAACTTCTGCTTGATGTGATTGCGCGGCACATAGGCGGCCACCAGCAGGACAAAGGCCGCCAGCGTCAGCAGCGAGGCCAGATGCCGCGTCCACAGCGGCGGCACGTACAGCACGACGTTGGCGGCCTCGCCGCGCGCGAGCCCATAGCCCCAGACGATGGCGACGAACGAGGCCACCGAGATCAGCGAGACGATGCCTTTGAACGGCATTTCGCCGAGCCGCGCCTGCTGCGCGGCGCGCCAGTCGGGGGCGAAGATGCGCAGCGAGTGCGCGGCGAGAAAGACGATCAGGCCAAGGATCAGGACGGTCATGCGACAACTCCGGTCGGGTCACGGGGGGACAGGGCCGCATTCTGACGCGAATTGGAGCGCAAGCCGCGGGATGCCCCCGGCGCGCGGTGCGGACACACTGCGGGCCTGCGGTGCATCGCGTGCAACGGAACCCAGCCGCACCGCCCCCTCTCCGATAACCCGCCCATAAAACCGGGGAAACATCAGGGGCTGGGGTGGGGGCGCGAGTGCCCCAATCAAGTGAGATTGATGCGGCGGGCCAAGGCCGGGGCCGAGCACATCGAACTTTTCCTGAACTGGAGTACGGTTATGCGCATGGACGAACCCCAGCACTTCACCACCGATGCCGCCCGCTGGCAGGCGCTCGCCGCGCGCGACCGCGCTGCCGACGGCAGCTTTGTCTACGCGGTGCGCACCACCGGCGTGTACTGCAAGCCGTCGTGCGCATCGCGCGCGCCGCGGCGCGAGAACGTGCGCTTCTTTGCCGACGGCGCGGCGGCGCTTGCGGCGGGCTTCCGCGCCTGCAAGCGCTGCCGGCCGGACGACGCGGCAAGCGACCCGCATGCCGCCGCCATCGCAGCCGCCTGCGCGCGACTGGCGCGGGCCGAGGGCGCGGTGCCGCTCGCACAACTAGCGCAAGCGGCGGGACTCAGCCCGCACCACTTCCACCGCGTGTTCAAGCGCGCCACCGGCGTCACGCCGGCCGAATACCAGCGCGGCCTGCGGCTGCAGCGCGCAGGCGCCGCGCTGCACGGCGGCGCGCGCGTGACCGATGCGATCTACGCGGCCGGCTACAACGCCGCCAGCCGCTTCTACGCGCAGGCACGCGAACACCTCGCGATGGCGCCGCGCGTCTGGCGCGCGGGCGGCGCCGGCGAGACCATTCACTACGCGGTGCGGCCCTGCTCGCTCGGGCAGGTGCTGGTCGGCGCGACCGCGCGCGGCGTCTGCTCGATCCTCTTTGCGGATACCGCCGCGCAGGCGGAAGCGGAGTTGCGCCAGCGCTTCCCCCAAGGCGGAGTTGCGTCCGGCCGCGGGCGAACTCGCAGCGCGCATCGCGCAGATCGTGTCCTACGTCGATGCGCCGCGCGGCGCGCTCGAACTGCCGCTCGACGTGCGTGGCACGGCGTTTCAGCAGCGCGTGTGGAAGGAGTTGCGCGCGATCCCGAGCGGTGCGACCGCTACCTACACCGAAGTCGCGCAGCGCATCGGCGCGCGGCGCGCGGTGCGCGCGGTGGCCAAGGCTTGCGCCGACAACCCGGTGGCGGTGGCCGTGCCCTGCCACCGCGTGATCCGCGGCGACGGCTCGCTCGCCGGCTACCGCTGGGGGCTGGCGCGCAAGCGCGAACTGCTGGCGCGCGAGGCCGCAATCGTTCCCGGCACCCGGTAACGGCGAGCTGGGCGAACGGTCGTCAACGGGATAGGGGTCGGGCGCGTTACTGTCCCTTCGGCGCGTGACGGTGCCTGCGTCGAGGGCGCACGCGACTTCGTTCGGTGTGCGACGGCACATGCGCCGCAGATATCCCCTTAACCAATGGAACTACGACAATGACGCTCTCTTTCCCCTTGCGCGCACTGGCCGCTGCCATGATCGCCGGTGTCGCGGCCTCCCCGGTCCTCGCGCAGGCCGATGTACGCGAGTCCGGTTGGTACATCGGCGGCGGCATCGGCGCGAGCCGCTTTTCGCTCGACAACGCGAGCTTTGCGACGAGCGAAGTTGGACGCGCGATTGGCCTGCGCGGCACTTCGAGCGGCGATTCCGATTCGACCTCGGGCGCGCTCAAGTTCTTCGGCGGCTACGACTTCAACCGCTATCTGGGCGCGGAAGCGGCCGTGGTCGGCTTGGGCGGCGTTACGGTCGACTTCAACAACGCCAGCACAGGCGCGCAGGTCGGCAGCACCGATTACTCCGTGGGCGCCTTTACGCTGGCCGGCGTTGGCCGTTACGAATTCGACAACGGCTTCCTGTTGAAGGGCAAGCTTGGGGTCGCGTTTACCAGTGCCGTCAGCGACTACACGGTGTCGCTGCCCGGCGGCACGCAACGCAGCAACGACCCGTCGGCCAACAAGACCAACTTTTATTGGGGGCTGTCGGCCGGCTACAGCTTCACGCGGCACTGGGCCGTTCTGCTCGACTACGAGGACTACGGCACTGTCGGCAACGACAACGTGGGCGAAGCCAAGCTGCAAAGCCTGATGGCGAGCGTGCAGTACCGGTTCTGATCGGTGGCCTGCAAAGTGCGGGGCACGGGGCAGGATGGCAGCGCGCGGGTGTAGCGCAATGCCTACTTTCTGTACAGCATCAGTCCGTCGTGAACCGAACGCCGCGTTCCGCGGCCAAAGCGCGGGCTGGTGATCCAGCCTCTCGACAGCCACCCGGCCCGCGGTCGGCCACCGCCACGGGCCGGGGGTGGTGGAACCCCGCATTGGACCGGCGGCGCCCCGAGTCTGGTGTGCGTCGACCGCCCGTTACTAGGCCACCTTCGTCCGTTGTCGGCTGGCCGGGAACGCGGCGGCCTCCGGCCGGTCGAAGCCGTCTGTCGGTTCCAACGGGCCGGACGCAAGGGTATAAACCCACGCGTTTGGTACCGTGGCGGAGATCGGATCTACTTTCGTAGCTGTACTGTATCGGGGCTCCGCGACGGTGAACGCCACCGCCGGAATATTTGCTTTCGCGCATGGAGGATTGGGGAATGCTCGCTTCACATCAACGCTTGCTCCGGATCCGTAATGTCGGACCGGCAGGATCGGTCAAAGCCGCGCTGCTGCTGGCAGCCGGAATCGCCCTGGCTGCCTGCGGGGGCGGAGGCAGCGATGGTGGAACCACCACGCAACCGCAGCCCTATGTCCTGACCTTCAACCCGACCACCTTGACCGGCAGCGTGGCCCAAGGCAACGCCGTGTCCTGGACCGTGACGGCGAACCTCGACCGCATGATCGACGGTACGGTCAACGTCGGCATCATCGACACCAGCGGCGTGCTCAACGCCGGCAGCGTTTCGGTGACGGCGCTAAGTGCGACCAGCTACCGGGCAACCCTGTCCAGCGCGAGTACCCTGGCTGCGGGCAGTTACTCCGGCTCCTTCCAGGTTCGCCTGTGCCGCGACACTCCGACCACCTGCGCTCAGCCGATCGCCGGCTCGCCGTGGACACTGCCCTACCAGTTCACGGTGACCGCCTTGTCGTCGCAAAGGTACTCGGTCAGCTTCGCCCCCTCGACCTTCTCGGGCAGCGTCACCGCCGGCGGCAACCCGCAGCCGTGGAGCACGGTGGCGACCTTCGACCGCGCGTTACCGGCCAACGTCAACCTCGGCATCGTCGATGCCAGTGGTGTGGTCGCCCCCGCGTCGGTCGTCGTGACGCCGCAAGGCGGCACCTCGTATCGGGTGGCGATGAACACCGTCAACACCCTTGGCGCCGGCCGCTACAGCGGCAGCCTGCAGTTGCGCGCCTGCCTGGACTCGGTGGTCACCTGTGCGCAGCCGCTGCCGGGTTCGCCGTGGACGCTGTCGTACTCGCTCACTGCCTTCCCCTCGCTGGCGTCGGTGCGGAACCAGTGCACCTCGGTCGATGCACAGCGCACCTGGGTGCGCTCGTACATGGACGAGGCCTACCTCTGGTACCGCGACATTCCGGCGGTCAACCCCGCCAGCTTCAGTACGCCCACGGCCTACTTCGACGCGTTGCTGGTCACGACACCGACCGCGTCGGGCAAGCCGCGGGACGAGTTCAGCTTCACCTTCGACACCGCGGCCTGGAACGCGCTGATCAACGCCGGCGAGTCGGCCGGGTACGGCATGCAACTGGCGATCGCCGGCCGCGTCATCCGCGTCGTGTACGTGGAGGCCGGCTCGCCGGCGGCGGCGGCGGGCGTGGCTCGTGGCGACACGATCACGCGCGTCAACGGCCAGTCGGTTGCCACTGCCTCGAGCGAATTGCTCAACGCCGCGCTTTTCCCCACCGCCGCCGGGCAGACCTATGCCTTTACCCTGCAGCCGGTATCGGGCGCGACGCGCGATGTTTCGTTGACCTCCGCCGTCGTGACCAGCACGCCGGTGCCCACCACGCAGGTACTCAACGTGGGCGGCGCTCGCATCGGCTATATCCTCTTCAACGACTTCCTGTTCACCGCTCAGGATCAGCTCGTGGCGGCGGTCAATACGCTGCGTGCCGCCAACATCGACGATCTGGTGCTGGACCTGCGCTACAACGGTGGCGGCTTTCTCTTCATTGCTGCGCAACTGGGCTACATGCTCGGCGGAACGTCGACCGAGGGCAAGGTCTTCGAGCGCAGCCGGTACAACGAGAAGCGGGTGACCGACAACAGCGAAGAGAATGCGGTGTTCGATTTCTTCCCTTTCCGCGTCAACGACAATTTCACCATCGACTTCGGCACCCGCCTGCCCAATCTGGGACTGCGGCGGGTGTTCGTCCTGACCACGGACGACACCTGCTCGGCGAGCGAGTCGGTGATCAACGGCCTGCGCGGCGTCGATATCGAGGTGATCACCTTGGGATCGACCACCTGCGGCAAGCCGTACGGCTTCACCGCGCAGGACAACTGCGGCACCAGCTACTTCCCGATCGAGTTCCAGGGCGTCAACGCCAAAGGCTTCGGCGACTTTGCCGACGGGTTTGCTCCAACCTGCGCGGTGGCCGACGACCTGACGCGGCCCTTGGGCGACCCCAACGAGGGCATGCTCGCGGCGGCGCTGTCGCGGCGCGCTACGGGGCAGTGCCCAGCGGTGACGGCGCAGACGCAGTCGGTCCGCGCGATCGGCGTGGCGGCGCCGTTCGACGGACGACTGGTGCGCAACCCGGTGCGCGAGAACAAGTTCCGCGTCCCTCGCTGACCGCAAGCGCGCGGGCGATGGGGCACGCGGGGGCGGCGATCGTGGCGGCGCTGGTTGGCGGGGGCTGTACGGCCGCTGCCGCGCCGGTGCCGGCGCGGCTCGCCGCCGCGAGCCCCGAGTGTCTGGCCGAGATGACTGCGTTCATGTCCGCCCGCACCGGCGCGCAAGTCACGCTTGCCCCTGCGAGCTTTGCCGACAGCGACCGGGTCTTGCTCGACCGCCCCGTGCGGCGCGATGCGCAGGGCCGCCCACTGCAAGGCCGGCGCGTCGAGCCACCCCACCTGTTTCTGTTGCGCATGGACGGGCAGCGCTGCCTGCTGGTAGACGCCGCCAGCCGCGAGCAGACGGCGCTGCAGCAGTGTCGCTGCTCACCGCTGGCAAGGTAGCGGCCAGCGCCTACCAGCGCAGGAGGCGGCGGCCGAGTAGCGCTCCGGCCAGCGCCGGCAGCAGCGTGCCCAGCGCGTACCACGTAGCCAGGTACGGCGCCGACAGGATCGGGCAATACAGGGCATAGAGCGCTGTGTCGATTCCACCCGCCCACAGCCCGACCACAGCGCCGGCCAGCGCCAGCCGCGTGGGCGCCATCGTGCGCATCAACCACAGGCCGCCAACCAGCGCCGGCAGCCCGAGCGTGGCGATAAGTAGCGGACAAACCGCCCAATGGGGCAGCAGCCACAGACCGAGCCGCTCGCCGGGCGCAGCCGACCAGGCCACCCAGGCGCCAAGCAGCCCCAGGGTCGCGTAGGGCGCCAGCGTCCACCAGCGCGCGCTGCCGAGCCGCACGCCGGGTCGCGCCAGCCGTTGCAGCGCGACGGTGGCCGCAGCAGCCGCCAGCACGCCGAACCCGAACTTGACCCAGAACATCGGCATCCCGGTGTATTCGGCGAGCCGCGGGTTCAGACCCAGCAGCGCCAGCATCAGACCGAAGCCGGCGCCGATCGACAACGCCGCCACCCACAGCAGCCGCCGCTGCGGCGAGCGCGGATCGACCGGCGCCGCATCGTGCGCCAGCAGCTCGATCAACCGATCCGTTTTCATGGCGTCTTACTCACCAATGCGGCCAGCGCCTTCAGCCCACGGTGCACGCCGACCTTGACCGCCGCCGGCGACATGCCGGCGCGCTGCGCGGCTTCTTCCACGCTCAGCCCCTCAATCTTGGTGTACACGATGGGCAGCCGGTGCCGATCGGGCAACTGGGCCAGCAGCTTGGCCAGATCACGACGGGCGTCGGCTTCTTCGCGATCAGCGCGGCCGGCGACTTCGAGTTCGTCGTCCAAGGGATCGTTGAGCGCCTCGCGGCGCGAGCGGCGACGCAGCAGATCGACCAGTTTGTATTTGGCGATCGCGTGCAGCCAGGCCGTCACCGGCTGGGCTGCGTCGTAAGTGTGGCGCTGGTTGTGCACAGCCAGCAAGGTTTCCTGCACGAGATCCTCCACGTCGTCGGGCAGCGCGGCGAGCCGCTTGCGCAGAAAACCACGCAACAGCAACGCCAACTCGCGCAGAAACGCCTGATACGCAGCGCCATCGCCGCGCAGCGCGGCCAGCAGCAGCGCGCGCAGTCGCTCCTCGCGGTGGTTCAACGGGCTGCTCCTCAAGTTCGCCAACGAGTTCGCGATTGTTACAGGCTGTCGCGCGGGTGTGTTGCCGACGGCGCAACGCTGCCCCGGGTCGGCGGGGTACACCGTCGGGCCTAGGCCCTGCGCCCGCTCGGCCACCGGCCCGGGAGATCTCGGGGACACCGCGCGCCCAGGCTGTGGGCGCTGACGATATCCTTCGCTCCCTACGAGGGAGTACGCATGTTGAGTTCGCATAACGGCGGCGCTGCATCGACGACCGTTGTCCCCAACCTGGCCTGCAACCTGTGCGGCAGCCGCGAAGCGACCGTGGTCGGCACGCGCAGCCGCAGCGGCGCCGCGCTGCGCAGCGTGTGCTGCGTGCACTGTGGCCTGGTCTGGGCCGATCCGCGGCCGGTCGAGTCGCGCCGCTTTTACGAACACGACTACCGGGTCGCCTACAAGGGCACGTTTGCGCCGCGACCCAAGCATGTGCTGCGCGCCGGCCGTGTCGCGCTGAGTCGCTGGGCGCACGTGCAGCCGCTGCTGCAGCAACGCGCCCGCGTGCTCGACGTCGGCTCGGGCGGCGGCGAGTTCGCCTATCTGCTGCAAGCGCGCGGGCACGAGGTCCGCGGCGTCGAGCCCAATCGCGGCTACGCGGAGTTCTCCGCCGCGCAGTATGGGCTGGCGGTGCAGCGCGGTTTCATCGACGAGGTGGCGCTGCCGGCGGACCACTTCGACCTCGTCACCGTCTGGCACGTGCTCGAACACACGGACGACCCCGCGCAGGTGCTGCTGCGGCTGCGCGCCGCGCTGCGGCCGGGCGGCACGCTGGTGGTCGAAGTGCCCAACATCGAAGCCACCTGCCAGTCGCCGGCGAGCACGTTTCACGAAGCGCACGTCTACAGCTTCAGCGCGGCGACACTGCGGCGGACGGCGGAGAAGACCGGTTTGCAGGTGGATCGGCTCACACTCTCGGCCGACGGCGGCAACCTGACCGCGCTGCTGCGCCGCCCGCTGGCGCCCAGCGAGGCGCCGGCCACGCTGCACATTGCCGGCGAGCACGATCGCATCGTCGCGCTGCTGCGCGGGCATCGCCCTTGGCGCCATCTGATGACGGTGCATCCGTATCGGCGGCTCGCAGGCCGCCTGATGCGCGCGCTGCACGAGCGCTGGCAAACACGCCGGAAACTGGCGCCGCGCGCGCTGCTCGATCGGCTATACGGCAAGGCGCCTGCGCCGCCGCAGCGCCTGCCGCTTTGGCCGCTGCTGCTGGTGGCCTCGGCGGTGGCCGTTGCGCTGGAGTGGTTGATGCTCGACCGGCAGGACGCGGTGCTGACACCCGTGCAAGGGACACTCGCCTACGTCGCCCTCGACGCAGGCTTGGTCGCCGCGGTCGCGTGGGTCGCCCGCGATCAGCTGGCCACGCTCCGTCGACAGGCTCTGGCCGTCTGGGGACTGGCGGTGGTCGCCTTGCCGGCGTACTGCTGACGCGCCACCTGCGACGCGCGGCGCTTAGACTGCCGCGCCCATGCAAGAGATCAGTTTCTCGTCGCTCGCGCTGACCGCGCTGCACGTTCTGACCGTCGCCGGCGTGACGCTGCGCGTCGTGCTGACGCGCCACCCGCCGGGCAGTTCGTTCGCGTGGATCGTGCTGGTCGCTACGCTGCCGCTGGCCGGTGTCGCCTTGTACCTGCTCTTTGGCGAGCGCCCTGTCGGCCGCTGGCGCGAGCGACGCATGCGGGAGTTTCTGGCCGAGCTGCCGCGCTGGGCCGCCCGGCTGCCGCCGGTGCAACCGCTTGCGGCCGCTCAGCCGCCCGGCGCGATCGAACTCGCACACCTGGCCGAGCGCGTGACGCACATGCCGCTGCTCGCCGGCACGCATCTGGAACTGCTGTCCGACACGCAGGCGATCATGCAGCGGCTGATCGCCGACATCGACGCCGCGCACGAGTCGGTCGACCTGGAGTTCTACATCTGGAACGCCGGCGGCACCGCCGACAAGGTTCAGGCCGCGCTGGAGGCAGCCGCGCGGCGCGGCCTGCGCTGTCGGCTGCTGCTCGATGCGCAGGGCAGCAAGGCGTTTTTTCGGAGCGCGGCGCCGGCGGCGCTGCGTGCAGCGGGCGTGCACGTGGTCGCCGCGCTGCCGGTCAAGCTGTGGCAATTGCCGCTGGTGCGGGCCGATTTGCGGCTGCACCGCAAGATCGCGGTGGTCGATGCGCGCGTGGCCTATACCGGCAGCATGAACCTCGTCGATCCGCGTTACTTCAAGCAGGACGCCGGCGTGGGCGAGTGGGTCGACGCGATGGTGCGGCTCGAAGGGCCGGCGGTCGCCTCGCTCGCGCTCGTGTTCGCCTACGACTGGCTGCTGCAAACCGGCGAGCCGCTCGCGCCGCACGCCGAGGTGCCCGCACCCGCCAACGGCGGCGCGCGCGTGCTGGTGGCGCCGAGCGGGCCCGGCACCGAGGTCAACGCCAATTTGCGGCTGATCGTCGAGGCGATCAACCTCGCGCGCCGGCGCGTGCTGCTGACCACGCCTTACTTCGTGCCCGGCGAGGCGCTCGCGCTCGCGCTGCAAAACGCCGCGCTGCGCGGCGTAGAAGTGCGGCTGCTGGTGCCCGAGCGCAACGACTCAAAGCCAGTGCAGTACGCCAGCCGCTGGCATTACGACGCGCTGCTGGCCGCCGGCGTGCGCATCCTCAATTACCGCGGCGGGCTGCTGCACACCAAGAGCATTACGGTGGACGATGCGCTGTCGCTCTTCGGCACGGTCAACCTGGACGTGCGCAGCTTGAATCTCAACTTCGAGCTGATGCTGCTGATCCTCGATGCCGACTTCACGCGCAAACTGGTGGCGCTGCAAGAAAGCTACGAGCGCGACGCAGTGCCGGTCGATCCCGCGCGCTGGGCGCAGCGCGGGCACGGTGCGCGGCTGCGCGAGGGACTGGCGAACATGATTTCGCCGGTGCTGTGAGAGGACGGGCCGCCGTGCGGCGGCCCGTCTGCCGCGTTCAGTCCTTGCAGAACGTCACATAGTTGGTGTGGCCGGAGTCGTCGGTCTCGCCGTCGGTGAGCATCCGGCGCGTGGTCAGCGACACCAGATACGAGCAGGCCGGCCAGGTCGAGATATCCAGGTGCTTGGTGCCCGCGGCGCCGCGCGGCGTGGTGCCGCTGGGTAGCGCCGGCACGCCGCCGGGGATGCTGGCAGCCGTCGAGATGCCCATGGTCCAGGCGGCCAGCAACTCGTGGTCGGTCGTGTACTGGATGTCGAGCGCATTGCTGAGGCCCGAACACGCGGTGCTCCCCGGCCCGCTGAACTGCAGCAGCCCGAGCAGGTTCACGTCAGACCAGTTGTTGACGAGCAGACGCTCCAACTCATTGGTCAGCGTGGGTGTGGCGCCGGTGGCGCCGGTCAGCGGCTCGGCCTCGAACACGATGCGCACCAGCTTGCCGCTCTGCGGCGAGGCGACCGCGTTGCCGGCGCCGCTGCCGGGCGCAGCACCGCCGGGGACGACGGTATTGGAATCCAGCCGCAGCAGCGGCCCGGAGAAACCGCCGTTGGTGGCGCTCGGATCGACCGGCACCCAGCCTTGCGCATCGGGCACCATGATCGCGGGCGGGATCGGTCCCCAGGGCACGTTGGGCGGCAGCGCGGGCGCCGGTGTGGGCGGCGCGACCGTCCCCGGCGGGGCGCCGAAGGGCGCGACGTAAATGTCCTGCGCGGTGACCACCGGCGCCGGCGTGCCGGAGACGTTCCACACGATCGGCCGCGTGCCGACCTTGACCGCGATGATCTGCGCCGCGGTGACCGGTTGCAGTCCGCCGCCGCCGCCCAACACTTCGACCAGGAAGCGATAGCGCAGCGCCGGCCCGCCGGTGGGGTACAGCGCCGGGCAATCGCCCACGAGTTTCAGGCCACCGTAGAAGCCATAGCCCGGCCCGCCATGCGCGCCGGGGAAGCCAAAGGGCACCGCATGGGTGCTCAGGCCGTCGGTCAGGTGATTGATGTCCGAGTAGATACCGAAGTCGCCCACCCGCGTGAACCAGGCGTGCGTGACCACCGGCGCCTGCTGCACGCACAGGTCCACGCAGAAGCAGTTGCCGACGTTTTCGCGGCCCGGATCGCGGCCGCGCGACGGCGGCTCGGCAAGCAGCACGGTGCCCGAGGGTGTCTCCACCTTGAAATAAAGATCGGGGCCGCCGTAGAGCTCGATGTTCAGGCCCAGGATGTCCTTGCGAAAGTCCGCGCCCGCGTAGTCGATGCGGAACTTGCCGCTGCCGTCGGTAAAGCCCGTGCCGAGCGGATCGTCTTGCAGCCAGTCGCGGTCGAAGGCGCTGACCTTGACGCCGGCCACCGGCGCGCCGCCGTCGCACACCGTCACCCGGCCGCAGATCACCCAGGCGTCGAAGCGCGAACGCACCAGGCACCAGTAGCGCGCCGACAGACATTCCGACCACGCCGCCTGCATGCCCTGCTCGCTGCGCCGCCATTGCGGCTGCACCACGGTGACTGAAAACTGCAAAGGCTGCGGCGGCGTGGGCGTGGGCTTGCGATGCGGCACCGTGCCGCAGTAGACATCGATCTCGAAGGCCTCGCCCGCGTACTTCTGCTTATCGCCCAGCAGCGCAGTGAAGCCGCCGTCGGCATCGGTCGGGAACTCGCCCAGCAACGCGCCCTGCTTGGCCTGCACCTGATCGTCGGTCAGCAGCGCGAAAGTGTCCTTGGTGCTCGCCACGGCGAGCGCGGTGACGTTCTGCTCGCGCCGCGTCCGGTACAGGCGCACGGTGACATTGGCGAGCGGCTCGGAGCAGTCGTCGCACAAGTAGCCGCACAAGCGGCCGTCGAAGCGGTAGTTCATGTGTCCTCCCGGTTTGGGGTGATGACGCTCGCGAGGTGCGGCACGAGCAGCGCTGCCGCCGTGTTTTTGGTCGACGAGTCGTCGGGTTATCGCGTCGAGGATCAGTGTCTGCCCGAGTTCGCGCCAACGTAAGGCCGCGATCGCGGGAGAAGCGTCCCGCGCATCGGGGGCGCGGGTTCGGGTTACGGTGCGGAAAATGCTGTAGCCCGGATTCCGCTTCGCTTCGTCCGGGCTACGCTCTCAGCCCAAACCGAACCTGCGGATCGGTCGGCTCTTCGCCAGTTGCGTCAGCCCCAGGTACGCAACGAGGATCGCAAACGGGATCGGCCAGTCGCCGTCGGGCGGCGACGTGGCCGGACTCGGCACGCTCGGCCGGCTGTGCTCGAACCAGATGCCGCCGGTGGGCAGCAGCGGCACGGGCGGCGTTCGCGAAGGCAGCAACTCGGTGGACTGAAATGCCTCCCGCCAATAACCTTTGGCCGGCCCGTCGATGCCGCGGACGAAACGCGCCAGCGCCGCTTCGGGGGGTCAGTACAGCCGCGCCTGCGCGCGTGGTCGGCTTGCGAAGCGGCAGGAACGGCGCCTTGAGGTCCATCGGCGCCACGGTCCGGCCATGGGCTGCCCGACGAAGCTCACCAAATGGTTAGGCCGCGCGCTACGGCAACCGCTTGCGCAAGGACCGGCCCCTGCACTCGCCGCGTCGACAGCCAGCGATAATCGATTGCCCGACCATCCCCGCCCACGCACCGATGCGCCGCCACTGGACTGCATTGCCCCTTGCGTTCTGGCTGGCGGGCAACACGTGCGCCATGACGCCCGATATCGAAACGCTTTGGGACTTCAGCCAACCGCAGGTCAGCGAAGAGCGCTTCCGCGCCGCGCTGGCCAGCGCCAGCGGCGACGGCGCGTTGATTCTGCAAACGCAAATCGCCCGCAGCTACGGCCTGCGGCGCGACTTCGCGCAGGCACAGGCGATTCTGCGGCAGATCGAGCCGCAACTCGCCACCGCCGGCGCTGAGGCACGCGTGCGCTGGGCACTCGAATTGGGCCGCACGCATGTCTCGGCCACGCACCCGCCGCAAACCCAAACGCCGCATGCGCGGCAAGCGGCGCGCGCGGCCTACCTGCGCGCGGTGCAGGAAGCGCGCGCCGCGCAACTGGACGCACTGGCCGTGGATGCGCTGCACATGCTGGCCTTCGTCGAGACAGCCACGGAAGAGCAGATCCGCTGGAACCGCGAA
>JAJTHJ010000271.1 GCA_021298875.1 Burkholderiales bacterium
CAGTTTGCCCTGGGCGCTGTCCTTGCTCTTCGGCGGTGCGCGGTCGTAGTCCTCCTGCGCGTGGCGGCGCTTCAGTTCCAGCTTGGCGCACTCCTGGGTCTGCTTCTTGTCGCGCGCAGCCTGGGCGGCACGCTCTTTGGCGAGCTTTTCGTCCGCGGCGCGCTGCTGCTTGCTGAGCGCCTCGGCCTGCTTGCGGTCGGCGGCGGCGCGGGCCTCGGCGGCTTTGCGGTCGGCGTCGCTGGCGGGTGGAGCGGCGTCGACCGACTTCGCCGCTCGCGTGCCGGCCGGGCAACCGCCGTTGACATAGGTGATCTTGCCGTCCGGCGCCTCACAGCGCGTGGCCTGCGCATGAGCCGTCGTCGCGGCGCAGGCGAAAAGCAGTGGCAGCAGGCGGCGCATCGGTTCCTCCTCAGAGCACCTTACCGGGGTTCATCAGGTTCAGCGGGTCGAATGCCTGCTTGATCTTGCGCATCAGTTCCAGCTCGACGGTTGGCTTGTACCCGAGCAAGGTTGCACGCTTCAGTTGGCCGATGCCGTGCTCGGCGCCGATCGAGCCGCCGCGCGCTGCTACCGCATCGTTGACGACCCGGTTGATCTCGGCTTCGTGCTCGAAGGCGACCGCAATCGGCGTGCCGTCCTGCGTGCCCATGTTGTAGTGCAGATTGCCGTCGCCCAGATGCCCGAACACCGAGGGCGCTATCCACGGAAAGCGCGCCCGCAAGGCCGCATCGGTACTGGCGACGAACTCGGCGATGCGCGACACCGGCAGCGAGATGTCGTGCTTGACGTTGCCGCCCGCCTTGGCGTGCGCCTCGGGGATCGCCTCGCGCACGTGCCAGAGGTGCTGCGCCTCGGCGAGCGATTGCGCGACCACCGCGTCGGCCGCCTCGCCCGCCTCGAAGGCGGCGCCGAGCAGCGCTTCCAACTGCGCGCCGGCGTGTGTCTCGCTCTCGTGGTCGGACAACTCCAGCAGCACGAACCAGGGCTGCGCAATGGCGAGCGGCAGCCGTACCCGCGGCAACTCGCGTGCGAGCTTGCGCAGACAGGCATCCGACATCACCTCGAAGCCGGTCAGAGTCGGCCCCGCCGCGGCGCGTGCGCGGTCGAGCAAGGCGGTCGCCGCCGCCAGCGAGGGCACCGCAGCGAAGGCCGTCATCCGTGCGGCGGGCAGCGGATAGAGCTTCAGCGTCGCGGCGGTGAGCAACCCCAGCGTCCCTTCGGCGCCGATGAACAAGTGCTTCAGGTCGTAGCCGGTGTTGTCCTTGCGCAGGCCGCGCAGACCGTCCCAGACTTCGCCGCTCGGCAACACGACTTCCAGCCCCAGCGTCAGCTCGCGCGTATTGCCATAGCGCAGCACCTGGGTGCCGCCGGCATTCGTGGACAGGTTGCCGCCGATCGTGGCGCTGCCTTCGGCCGCCAGGGACAGTGGGAACAGTCGCCCCGCCGCACGCGCCGCGTCCTGCACCGCTTGCAGGATGCAGCCGGCTTCGACGGTGATGGTGTCGTTGGCGGCATCGAGTGCACGGATGCGGTTCAGCCGCGCCAGCGAAACCACCACGGCGTTGCCGCTGGCGTCGGGTGTGCCGCCGCCGACCAGCCCGGTGTTGCCGCCCTGCGGCACCATCGGCGCGCGTGCGGCGATGCAGGCGCGCACCACTGCCGCGACTTGCGCGGTGTCGGCGGGACGCACCACGGCCTGCGCGGCGCCGATGTAGCGCTTGCGCCAGTCGGTCAGGTAAGGCGCGACGTCGTCCGCTGCCGTCAGCACAAACTCGGCGCCGACCGCTACGCGCAGCGCTTCGAGCAGTTTCATGCCGCGAGCTTCAACGTGGCTTGCGCGAGCCGCTTGCCCAAGGCGATCGCCAGCCGCTTCTCTTCGTCGGTCACGCCCCGCGCGCCGTCGCTGCGCGCATGGTGGCTGGCGCCGTAGGGCGAGCCGCCGCTCGTCGTCGCCGACAAATCCGGCTCGGAATAGGGCAGGCCGACGATCAGCATCCCGTGGTGGAGCAAGGGCAGCATCATCGACAGCAGCGTCGTCTCCTGCCCGCCGTGCAGCGAGTTCGACGAGGTGAACACGGCCGCCGGTTTGCCCGCCAGCGCACCGCTCATCCACTGGCCGACGGTGCCGTCGAGGAAGTATTTCAAGGGCGCGGCCATGTTGCCGAAGCGCGTGGGCGAGCCCAGCGCCAGGCCGCCGCACTCTTCGAGGTCGCGCAGCTCCACGTAGGGGCTGCCCTCGGGCGGCACCGGCGGCGCGGCGGTCGCTGTGACCGCAGCCACCGGCGGCACCGTGCGCAGCCGCGCTGCGCAGCCGGGCACCGCATCGACGCCCTGCGCGACGTATTCAGCCAGCCGGCGCGTGGCGCCGTGGCGGCTGTAGTAGAGAACCAGAATGTCCACTCGCTCACCCGCGGGTAAAGTGCCGGGTGAAGTCTATCGACCTGCCATGTTCGCCGGTTTCTCCACCGCCGCCCAGCGCTTGCTTGACCCCGCACAGTTCCGCCCGCGGCTGACTCGCGCGCGCGAGGTGCTGCGCTTTGCCGCCCGGCGCGCGCGCGAGATGCGGCTGGCGCAGGTGGCGGCGAGCCTGACCTTCACCACCGTGCTCGCGCTGGTGCCGCTGCTGGCCATCGTCGCCGCGGTGTTTGCCACCTTTCCGATGTTCGCGGAGTTCCGCCTGGCGCTGGAAAAAAACCTGATCCGCGACTTGCTGCCCGACGCCTACGCCAGCACTTTGCTGCGCAACCTGAACGGCTTCGCCGCCAAGGCGGGGCAGTTGACGGTGCTGGGCTTCGCCTTCCTGTTCGTCACGGCGATGCTGATGATCGCGACCGTCGACCGCGTGCTCAACGACCTCTGGTACGTGCGCCGCCAGCGCCCGCTCGTGCAGCGGGTGCTGGTGTATTGGGCGCTGATCACCGTCGGGCCGGTGCTGATCGGCGCGAGTCTCGCGGCGAGCTCGTATCTCTTTTCGGGCGCGGCCGGCCTGTCGCGCGCGTGGCCGCAGTGGCTGCGCGCCGTGTTCGACTACCTGCCGGTGCTGGTCAACGGGCTGGCCTACGCGGCGCTGTACGTGCTGGTGCCGAACTGCAAGGTGCGCTGGCAGGAAGCACTTATCGGCGGCTTTGTCGCGGCCATCGCCGGCGAGGTCGTCAAGGAAGGCTTTGCCGCCTACATCCGCGCCGGCACCGTGGCGACGATCTACGGCGCCTTTGCGGTGGCGCCGCTCTTCCTGCTGTGGGTGTATCTGGCGTGGTTCGTCGTGTTGTTCGGCGCCGCCATCGCCGCCACCATCCCCGCGCTGCGCGCCACGCGCTTTGCCGACGCCGGCCGCGCCGGCGACGAGTTCTACACCGCCGTGGCGCTGTTGCGCGCCTTGTATCAACCGCAGTCCGAGACGCCGCCCGAGTCGACGGCTCCCGAACTGGCGGTCGCCACGCGCACCCCGGGCGAGACGGTCGAGCACCTGCTGTCGCGGCTGGAAAAGCTCGGCTATCTGCGCCAGTTGGGTGGCGAGCGTAACGGCCGCTGGCGCTTTGTCGCCGATCCTGCCCACGTCACGCTGCGACCGCTGTTCGAGCGGCTGGCGCTCGATCCGGCGCATAGCTTTGCGGCGGAAGTCGATCCCAATGGCTGGATCGGGCCGGGGGAGTTGGAGCGGCTGGATGTGCCGCTGGCTCGCCTTGCGCGATAGCCGCTACGCCGCCGCCGCGCCGGCTGCCTTGCGCATGAACACGCTCAGCGGGTCGGGCCGGTAGTCGCCGAAGGGATCGCAACGCCGGTAGCCCATGCGGGCGTAGAAGGCCAGCGCGGCGTGCTGGTGGATGCCGGTTTCCAGCGCGAACAGCGTGCAGCCTCGCTGCATGGCCTCGGCCTCCAGAAAACGCAGCAGCGCCTCGGCAATGCCGCGCCCGCGCTGAGCGGGCGGCACGTACATGCGCTTGACCTCGCCGTACTCCGCTTCGAGCACGATGGCGCCGCAGCCGACCGCCGCGCCGTTGGCGTCGCGGGCGACGGCGAAGAGCACGTGCGGCGCAACGAGCGCCTCGATGTCGATGCCGTGGTGGCTTTCCGGCGGATAGAGCGGCTTCTGGTATGCGTCCAACTCGTCGATCAGCGCGACGACCTCCGGCAGGTCGGCGCGCTCCAAGCCGATGCGCAGGCTCATGCCAACACCCGCGCCGCAAAGTCCGCAAGCGCGCGGCGCACGCCCTCGGGGTTTTCGGCCATTAGTGCGTGGCCGGTCGCGGGCAGGGTGACGACCTGCGGGTCGCGGCAGGCGTCGATCAGCGCGCGCGCTGCCTTGGGCGGCGTCATCTGGTCGGCGGCGCCGAGCACGAAGAGCGCCGAACACTTCAGGGACTCTGCCGCGGCGAGGCCGCCGTCGTAAGCATTGCAGGCGGCAAAGTCCGTCGGCAGCACGGCCGGGCCGTTCACCCGCGCAATCCGCTGCATCAGCCGCAGGTTCTGCCAGACGATGTTGAAACCCGGCCCCGGATTGCCCGGCCGCGCCGCAAAGGGTGCCAGGCCCGCGCTGTGCGACCAGACGTTGATCATCTGCATTGCCTCGTCCGGCGCGTCGCGGCAGGCGGTGAGCAGCGCATCGACTACCCGCATCGGGAAGGCGGTGCCGAGCAAGGCCACACCCTTGACTCGGGTGCCCAGCTGCTGCGCGAGTTCCAGCGTGATCAGCGACCCCATGCTGTGTCCCACCAGCAGAAAGCCGGGGCTGCCGAGCGGTGCCAGTGCCGTCGCCAACGCATCCGCAATCGCCGGGACGGTGGCGAGCGCGCTGCCGCCGCTGCGCCCACGCCCCGGCAGGTCGAAGGCGAGCACGCTGTAGCCGTGATGCGCCAACCAGCGGCTTTGCAGAATCCAAACGCTGTGGTCGTGCTGCGCGCCGTGCAGAAACACCACGCAGGGCCGCGTAGGGTCGAAGGGCCTGCCGCCGGTGTAGGCGTAGAGCTTGCCGAGTTGCATCGTCAGCCCGCCTTGCCCGCGGCCTTGAGCGCGCGCGCCAGATCGTCGAGCAGATCGGCCGGGTCTTCGAGGCCGATCGAAAGCCGGATCGTCCCCTGCGTGATGCCGGCGGCGGCGAGTTCCGCATCGGGCACGCGGAAGTGCGTGGTCGAGGCTGGGTGAATCACCAGCGACTTCGCGTCGCCCACGTTGGCCAGATGCGAGAACACCTTCAGCGCTTCGACGAACGCGCGCCCCGCCGCGCGCGAGCCTTTGAGGTTGAAGCTGAATACCGCGCCCGCGCCGCGCGGCAGCAGCCGCTGCGCTAGTGCGTGGTCCGGGTGCGAAGGCAACTCCGGATAGGCGACCGACTCGACCTGCGGCTGTGCACTCAGGAACTCGACAACCCGGCGCGTGTTGGCGACGTGCCGCTCCATCCGTAGCGGCAGGGTTTCCAGCCCTTGCAGCAACAGAAAGGCGGTGTGCGGGCTCATGCAGGCGCCAAAGTCGCGCAGCCCTTCGCGCCGCGCGCGCAGCAGAAAGGGCGCGACCGTGCTCTCGTCGGCAAAGGTCATGCCGTGGAAGCCCGCGTACGGCGCGGTCAGCGTCTCGAACTTGCCGCTCGCGGCCCAGTCGAAGCTGCCGCCATCGACCAGCAGCCCGCCGATGGCGGTGCCGTGGCCGCCGATGAACTTGGTGGCCGAGTGGAAGATCAGGTCGGCGCCGTGCGCAAACGGTTGCAGCAGGTAAGGTGTGGTGAAGGTGCTGTCCACCAGCAGCGGCAGGCCGTGCTCGTGCGCCAGCGCCGCGACGGCGGGGATGTCGAGCACGTCCAACCCAGGATTGCCGAGCGTTTCGCCGAACAGCAGCCGCGTGTTGGGCCGCAGCGCCGCGCGCCAGCTATCCAGATCGCGCGGATTGACGAAAGTCGTTTCAATGCCGAAGCGCGCCAGCGTGTAGGCGAGCAGGTTGTGCGAGCCGCCATAGAGCGCCCGGCTGGCGACGATGTGGCTGCCCGCACCCATCAACGTGGCAATCGCCAGATGCAGTGCCGCCTGCCCGCTGGCGGTGGCAATCGCGCCCACACCCTGTTCCAGCGCGGCGATGCGCTCTTCCAGCACCGCGACGGTCGGGTTGGAGATGCGCGAATACACGTGGCCGGCGCGCTCCATGTTGAAGAGCGCGGCGGCGTGGTCGGAATCGTCGAAGCAGAACGAGGTCGTCGCGTAGATCGGCACCGCGCGGGCGCCGGTGGCGGGGTCGGGCGCCTGACCGGCGTGCAGCGCGAGGGTGTCGAAGCCGGGGGTGCGGGGTGGGGGCATGGCGTGGTGAATCGAGCAGGGGTGACGGTTCGCAGCCGTGGCGACGGTCTTCCCTCACCCGGCGCTTCGCGCCACCCTCACCCGGTGGGAGAGGGTTGATTGAAGCCCCTCTCCCCTCGGGAGAGGGGTTGGGGTGAGGGAAGACCGCCGCGCGACCGGTACGTCAGCGCCGCGTCGTCGAGTTCTACAAAGAGGCCGCTGCATAATGCCACGCATGGACGCCGCCGCACCCTTGCGTACCGAGTTGTACCCGGCCATCGAACCCTACGACAGCGGCATGCTGCCGTTGGACGAAATTCACACGATGTACTGGGAGACCTGCGGCAACCCGCGCGGCGTGCCGGTGCTGTTTCTGCATGGCGGGCCGGGTGGCGGCTGCTCGAGCGAGCACCGGCGGTTTTTCGACCCGGCGTTTTTCCGCATCGTGCTGTTCGATCAGCGGGGCGCGGGCAACTCCACCCCGCACGGCGAAGTCGCCGCCAACACGACCGCGCACCTGCTGCGCGACATCGAGCGGCTGCGTCACGCACTCGGGGTCAACCGCTGGCTGCTCTTTGGCGGCTCCTGGGGCAGCACGCTGGCGCTCGCCTACGCGCAGGCGCAGCCGGACCGCGTGCTCGGTCTCGTGCTGCGCGGCATCTTTCTCGGCCGGCCGAGCGAGATCGACTGGTTCCTGCGCGGCATCGGACAGGTGTTCCCCGAGGCGCATCGCGCCTTTGTCGAGATGCTGCCGCCGGCCGAGCGCGTCGATCCGCTGCGCGGCTATCTGCGGCGCCTGTTCGACCCGAATCCGCAGGTGTATCTGCCGTTTGCCCGCGCCTGGAGCGAGTACGAGGGCCGCTGCTCGACGCTGCTGCCCAGCGCCGACCTGGCGCGCCACTTCGGCGACGACTCGGTGGCGCTGGCGCGGCTGGAGGCGCACTACTTCGCCCATCAGTGCTTTCTCGCGCCCAACCAGTTGCTCGACCATCTGTATTGGATCCGCCACTTGCCGGCCGCCATCGTGCAGGGCGGCTACGACATGGTCTGCCCGGCACGCAGTGCCGACGATCTGGCGCGCGCCTGGCCGCGGGCGAGCTACACGGTCGTGCCCGATGCCGGCCACTCGGTGTGGGAGCCGCCGATCCGCGCGGCGGTGGTGCGCGAGGTCGAGGCGATGAAGGCGGCGCTCGCCCGCTGACCGCGCCGGCCGACCGCCGCCTCGCTTCACTGCACGATCTGCCGGCCACCTGCCCGCAGATCGGCGGGACGCGGTGGGCTGCGCGACGTCTAGCCTTGAGCGGCGCGCGGGGCTAGCATCGACGCACAGGGCGAACCGAGGGAGACAGTCCATGAAAGTGAGCGACATCCTGCGCGTGAAGGGCACCGCGCTTTTCACGACCCCGCCGCATGCGCTGCTCTGGCAGGCGGTGCAGACGATGGCAGAGAACGACATCGGCTCGATCGTCGTGATGGATCGCGGCCGGCTCGCGGGCATGCTGACCTTCCGCGAAGTGCTCACGACCGTGCATGCCAATGGGGGCTGGATCGGCGACGGCACGGTGCGGGACGTGATGGACGCGCAGCCGCTGATCGTCGGCTCGGACACCGACGTCAATCTGCTGCGCCCGCTGATGTTGGAGAAGCACACCCGCTACGTGCCGGTGATGGACGGCGACACCTTGATGGGCGTGATCTCGTTCTACGACGTGGCGCGCGCTGTGCTGGAAGAGCAGGGCTTCGAGAACAAGATGCTCAAGGCCTATATCCGCGACTGGCCGGAGTCGGAGTCGCCGGCGGCCTGATGCGGCACGCCCGGCGGTAGCGGCGGCCGCGACCGTCGCGCTTGCGGGTGCGGGGCGGCCACTGGCCGTTAGGATGCGCGGGTCTGCGGCGGCTGCCGGCGCAGGCTGCACCGCCAAGGAGATGCCGCGTGTCCCATCCCAACCAGTTTGCGCTGCTCGGCCAGCGTCGCTTTGCGCCCTTTTTCGGCGCGCAGTTTCTCGGCGCCGCCAACGACAACGTGTTCAAGTACGCGTTCACGCTGCTCGTCACCTACAAGGGTGCGGAGTACACGACGCTGCCCACGGCGCTGGCGATCAACGTGATCGCGGGGCTGTTCATCCTGCCGTTTTTGCTGTTCTCGGCCACCAGCGGGCAGATCGCCGACCGCTTCGACAAGAGCCGTGTGATGCAGTCGGTCAAGGCGCTGGAGGTCGCCATCATGGTGGCCGGCGCGGTGGGCTTCTGGCTGCACAGCTTCTGGATCCTCGCGGCCTGCACGTTTCTGATGGGTCTGCACTCCACGCTCTTCGGCCCGGTCAAGTACGCCTACCTGCCGCAGGTGCTGGCGCCCGACGAGATCGTCGGCGGCAACGGCATGGTGGAGATGGGCACCTTCGTCGCGATCCTGTTGGGCACCTTGACCGCCGGCACGTTGATCGACTCGGGCCCCAACGGGCACCTGTACGCCGCGGCAACCTGTGTGGCGCTGGCGTTGGTGGGGCTGGCCTCCAGCCTGGCGATCCCGCGCACCGCGCCGTCGGACCCGGCGCTGCGGATCGACCTGAACCCCTTTCGCGTCACCTGGGACAACGTGCGCGTGGCACGCGGCAACCGCTCGGTGTTCCTGTCGGTGATCGGCATCTCGTGGATGTGGTTCTTCGGCGCGGTGTTCCTCACGCAGTTCCCGCTCTTTGCGCAGCAGACGCTGGGCGGCGGGCCGTCGGTGGCGACCCTGTTGCTCGCCACTTTTGCGATTGGCGTGGGCGCCGGTTCGCTTGCCTGCGAACTGCTCTCGCGCCGGCAGGTGGAGATCGGGCTGGTGCCGTTCGGCGCGATCGGCATGACCGTGTTCACCGCCGATGTCTACTTTGCCGTGCAGGGCCTGCCCGCGGGCAGCATGCAGACGGTGCCGCAGTTTCTCGCCCTCGGCGCGCATTGGCGGCTGCTCGCGGACCTCGCGCTCCTGTCGTTCTTCGCAGGTCTGTACAGCGTGCCGCTGTACGCGCTGA
>JAJTHJ010000293.1 GCA_021298875.1 Burkholderiales bacterium
CCATCGGGCCGGCATCCTCGGGAAACTGCGCGCTGCGCAAGACCCGCACGTCGCCGATGCGGCGCACCGCGCGGCCCGAGGCGGTGCCGGTCATGTCCATGGAGAATTCCTGGTCGCGGAACACTGTCAAGCCTTCCTTGAGGGAAAGCTGGAACCAGTCGCGGCAGGTGACGCGGTTGCCGGTCCAGTTGTGGAAGTACTCGTGCGCGACGACCGACTCGATCGCCGCGTAGTCGGCGTCGGTGGCGGTGTGCGGGTCGGCCAGCACCAGGCGGGCATTGAAGATGTTCAGCCCTTTGTTCTCCATCGCACCGAGGTTGAAGTCGTGCACGGCGACGATCATGAAGCGGTCCAGATCGAGCTCCAGCCCGTAGCGCTCCTCGTCCCAGCGCAGCGCCCGTTCCAGGCTCGCCAAGGCGTGCGCCGCCCGCTCGCGCGCCCCGGGCGGCACCCAAGCCTGCAACAGTACCGGGCGGTGCGAGCGGGTGCGCACCACCGTATCGAGGCAGTCGAAGCGCCCGGCCACCAGCGCAAACAGGTAGCTCGGCTTGGAAAACGGGTCGCTCCAGCGGGCGTAGTGGCGGCCGTCGGGCAGATCGCCGCTGGCGGTGAGGTTGCCGTTGGCGAGCAGCACCGGGAAGGCCTCGCGATCGGCGCGCAGCTCGACCTCATAGACGGCCAGCACGTCCGGCCGGTCGGAGAAGTAGACGATGCGGCGGAAGCCTTCCGCCTCGCACTGGGTGAGCAGGCAGCCGTCGGATGCGTACAGCCCGAGCAGGCGCGTGTTCGTCTGCGGACGGACGGCGGTACGCAGGCGCAGCACGCACACGTTCGGGCAGCCGGTGAGAATCAACTGCCGTGCGTCGCGGGCGCAACGGTCGAGCACCGATTGGCCGTCGAGTTCGGCGGCGAGCAGTTCTAGGTCCTCGCCGTCGAGCACGAGGTCGCCGGCCGGCACGGCCGGGTTGCGCCGCAGGTGCAATTCGGACGTGACCAGCGTGCGGTCGGGATCGAGGTCGAACTCGAGGTTCAGCGCATCGACGAGAAACGCCGGCGGGCGGTAATCCGCCCGCCGCACGGGTGCCGTGGAGTCGGCGGACATCGGCACAACGCTGCGGCGAGGATGCGGCCGTGACGCGCTGAAGCCCGCGCGCTGGCGCAACCGATTACAGCTCGATATCGGCGCGGATCGCCGCCACACCGGCCTTGGCGCACTTGTCGTCTTCCTCGCCGCTGGGGGCGCCGGACACACCGATGGCGCCCACCGTCGAGCCGCCGGCGTCGATCAGCACGCCGCCGCCCACGGCGACGACGTTGGGCAGTTGGCGGATGCCGGAACTGGGGCGGCCCGGCTGCGTCTCGGCCGCCAGCGCCAGGGTGTCGGTGCGGAAGCTCACTGCGCTCCACCCCTTGTTGATAGCCGTGCTCGGTGTGTGCGCGCCGGCGAAGCGGTCGCGGATCAGCGCCTGCGCCACACCAGCGCGGTCGACCACCGCCACAGCCACCTGATAGCCGCGTTTGCGGCAGTCGGCCAGCGCCGCGTTGACCGCCTTCTGCGCGGTCTCCGGAGTCATCAGCTTGACCGTGTGGGTGCCGTCGGCAGCGCCGGCGGCGGCGGCGAGTGTGCTCAAGAGTGCGGCGGCAAGGGTGCGGGTCATCGATGTCTCCTGTGGGTTGGTGTGCGCAACCAAAGTTACCACCGACCGCACGGCCCGCGGTTGATCGGGAACACGCGGTCGCGGTAGCGCGCGTCATGTGCAGGCGACGGTGCGGCGGCACCCGCAAGGCGCTCACACCGGGCGCGCAACGACCAGCGGCGCCTCAGGACGCCGCCGGCTCGATCCGCAGCCAGGTGGTCTTGAGTTCGGTGTACTTGTCGAAGGCGTGCAGCGACTTGTCGCGACCGTTGCCGCTTTGCTTGTAGCCGCCGAAGGGCACGGTGATGTCGTCTTCGTCGTACTGGTTCACGTGCACGGTGCCGGCGCGCAGCGCGCGCGCCACGCGGTGGGCGCGGTGAACGTTGGCGGTCCACACTGCCGCTTGCAAGCCGTAGGGGCTGTCGTTGGCCAGCGCGATCACATCAAGCTCGGTGTCGAAGCGCAGCACCGACATCACCGGGCCGAAAATCTCCTCGCGCGCGATCTTCATGTCGTTGCGCACGCCGTCGAACACGGTGGGCGCGACGTAGTAGCCGCCGGAGTCGGTGCGCGCCTGGGTGCCGCCGGCACGGCAGACCGCGCCTTCGGCCTTGCCGGCTTCGATGTAGCCGAGCACGCTGCGCAACTGGATGTCGTCGACGATGGCGCCCATCACCGTGCCGGCCTCCAGCGGATCGGCGGGTAGGTACTTGACGGTTTCGGCCGCCACGCGGGCAGCGAACTCTTCCGCCACCGACGCCTGCACCAACACGCGCGAGGGTGCGTTGCAGGATTCGCCTTGGTTGAAGAACATGCTGCCGGCGGCCGTCTTGGCGGCGCGTTCGAGGTCGTCGCAGTCGGCAAACACCACGTAGGCGGATTTGCCGCCGAGTTCGTTGTACACGCGCTTCAAGTTCGACCGGCCCGCGTACTCCAGCATCCGCCGGCCCGTGCGGGTGGAGCCGGTAAAGCCGATGGCGTCCACGTCCATGTGCAGCGCAAGCGCTTCGCCCGCCTCGTGGCCGTAGCCGGGCACGACGTTGAACACGCCCGGCGGCAGGCCCGCCTCGACCGCCAGCTCGGCCATCCGCAGCGCTGTCAGCGGCGACTTTTCCGAGGGCTTGAGCACCACGCTGTCGCCCGCGGCAAGCGCGGGGCCGAGCTTCCACGCGGCCATGATCATCGGGTAGTTCCACGGCACGATGGCGCCGATCACCCCCATCGGCTCGCGCGTAATCAATGCCAAGGCCTGCGGGCCGGTGGGCGCGATCTCGTCGTAGACCTTGTCCACGGCTTCCGCGTACCAGGCGATGCAGCGCGCGGCGGCGGGCACGTCCACCGCGAGGCTATAGCGGATCGGCTTACCCATGTCGAGAGTTTCGAGCAGGGCCAGCTCTTCCTTCGCAGCCAGCAGTTTGTCCGCAAAGCGCAGCAGCACGCGCTTGCGCGCGGCGGGCGACTGGTGTGCCCAGCGCCCGTCGGCGAAAGCGCGCCGCGCACTGGCCACCGCGGCATCGATGTCGGCGGCCTGCCCGCGCGCCACGTCGGCGAGTTTGCGGCCGTCGATCGGCGATGCGCAATCGAAGGTCGCGCCGCTGGCGGCGGCCACCCGCACACCGTCGATCACTGCGCGGCCGTCGGGTTGGAGCGCGGCGGCGCGCGCGTGCCAGTCGATGGGCGCGGCGGTCGTGCGGCCCATGTCAGAAGCTCAACACGGTCGAGCCGGCGATCACGTTGTTGTACTTGCGGTAGCCGCCGTCGGGCGCAACGTAGAACACCGGCTGATTGCCGTAGTCGTAGCGGTACTCGAAGCGGAACTGCACGTTTTGCGAGTACAGGTAGTTCATGCCGAGCGACAGCGCGATGCGGTTGGTGCCCTTGTTGGGGTCGATCGGGGCATAGAAACTCAGACCTTCGTCGTTGGTGACGAGTTGCGCGCCTGGGCCGAAGCCGTTGAAGCAGTCGTTGTAGAACTCGCCATTGGCGCACAGCGCGGCGATGTTGAGCGTGCCGCCGCCGTTGCGCTGGTTGTACAGGTAATCGGCGCGCACGACACCTTCGAGCTTGGGCAGGAACTTGTACGCGGCCAGCGCCGAGGCGCCCCACCACGAGGCCTTGCCGCCGTTGAGCGCCGCGCCATTCTGGCTACCGGCGCCGACCTGGCCTTGCAGCGTCAGGTCGCCGCGGGTGTAGTAGCCGTCGACCTCGAACGCGGTCAGGGTTTGCAGGCTGCTCGGATCGATGAACAGCGGCGCCTTGCCGAACTGCCCGGCAAAGCCGATGCCGGCAAACTCGTTGATCGAATAGTCGCCGCGGAAGGTGAAGCCCGGCGCCGTCATGTTGGCCTTGTAGGCGTTGGTGTTGATGTTGGCCACCAAGGCCTTGAGATCGAGATCGCCGCGCGTGATGTCCAGACCCGCGCCGACGTAGTAACTGGGCACGGTGAAGTCGAACAGCAGGTTGTGCGTGATCAGCTTCTGCTGGTAGGCAAAGGTGTATTCGTAACCGCTCCAGTCCGGAATCTGGCCGGCGATGAAGCGCGTTTGCAAATCGCCGAGCGGCACGCTGACCGACGCTTCGTGCACGATCGACGGCCAGTTGTAACTGGACGCCGCGCTCTTCTGCGGCGCGATGGTGAGCTTCCACTGCGTGCCGCCCTCCATCTCCTTGAGCAGGCTGAAGCCGGCGATACCGAGGTAGGAGTTGAAGTAGGTGTACGGCGCGTCCGGCGCGACCGCCCCGTCGGGCAGCACGAGACCGGAAAAGTTGTTCAGGAAGACGAACGAGCCCTGCCGCTGTGCCTGGTTGTAGACGTAGGGCACGTCGGCAAAGCCGGTGATCGTCAGGCCGCCGAAGCCGCTGGCTTCTTTTTGTTCCTCCAGCGCCTCGGTCTTAGTTTTGATCCGGTTGAATTCCTCCGGCGGCACCTGGGTGGCCTGCATCTGCTTGACCTGCGCTTCGAGCGCCTGGATCTGCGCCTTCATCGCCTCGATCTGCTTTTGCAGGTCGGTGGCCGATTGCGCCTGCGCCGCGAGCGGCAGCGCGGCGCCGAGGGCGAGGGCGATTGCGGTCGGTTTGAACATGGCTTCCTCCTTGGCCAGGGGCGGGTTACGGTGCGAACGAAATTTATCCTCGGGCTGTGGCGAGCGAGCCCTCTTTGGCCTCGCCTGTTTTGTCCTCACGCCAGGCGGCGGCCTGCTCCTCTTCGCGGCGCCGCTGCTGGCGCGCCATCCAGTAGCTGGACAGCACGACGGCGATGCCGACCACCACCACCATGATGGTGGCGATCGCATTGACGGTCGGGTTCAGCCCCAGCCGTGCGCGCGAGAAGATCACCAGCGGCAGCGTGGTCGAGCCGGGGCCGGACAAAAAAGCGCTGGTGACCACGTCGTCGAGCGAGATCGTGAAGGTGAGCAGCCACGCCGCACCCAGCGACGGCAAAATCTGCGGCAGCGTGACGAGAAAGAACACCTGCAGCGGCCGGGTGCCGAGATCCATCGCCGCGTCTTCGAGCGAGCGGTCCATCGCCAGCAGGCGCGACTGGATCACCACCGCCGCGTACGAGGCGCAGATCGAGGTGTGGCCGATGAAGATCGTCAACAGTCCGCGCCCCTGCGGGTAGCCGGTGGCCCGTTCCAACGCGACGAAGAAGAGCAGCAGCGACAGGCCGGTGATCACCTCCGGCACCACCAGCGGCGCGTTGACGTGGGCGATAAACGCAGTGCGCCCGCGGAAGGCCGTGTACCGCACCAGCGCGAACGCGGCCATCGTGCCGAGGATCACCGCGGCCGTGGCGGTGAGGCTCGCCACATTCATCGACATGATGAAGCCGTCGATCACCTCGCGGTCGCGCGCCAGCTCCGCGTACCAGCGCAGCGAGAAGCCCGACCACAGCGTGACCATGCGCGACTCGTTGAACGAGAAGATCACCAGCGTGGCGATCGGCACGTACAAAAACGCGAATCCCGCCAGCAGCCAGGCGGTGCCGAAGCGGCTCGTCATCGCGCCCGCACCCCCTGCTCGGTCTGCACTTTGTTGAAGAGCGCCAGCGGGATCAGGATCAGCACCACCATCGTCACCGCCACCGCCGAGGCCATCGGCCAGTCGTTGTTGCTGAAGAACTCGTCCCACAGCACGCGGCCGATCATCAGCGTCTCCGGCCCGCCGAGCAGTGCCGGGATCACGTACTCGCCCACACTGGGAATGAACACCAGCAGCGAGCCGGCAAAGATGCCGGCCTTGGACAAGGGCACCGTGACCAGCCAGAAGGTCTTGAAGGGCGTGGCGCCGAGGTCGTTGGCCGCCTCCAGCAAGCGCGCGTCCATTTTGACGAGGTTGGCGTACAGCGGCAGGATCATGAACGGCAGGTAGGTGTAGACCATGCCAATGGTCATCGAAAACGGCGTGAACATCATCTTCACCGGGCTGTCCACGAGGCCGAGCGCCATCAGCACCTGGTTGAACACGCCGTTGTCGTCGAGCAGGCCCTTCCAGGCGTACACGCGCAGCAGGTACGGCGTCCAAAAAGGCAGCGACACCAGCATCAGCAGGGCAGGCTGCACGGCCGGCCGGGCGCGCGCCATGAAGTAGGCGAACGGGTAGCCGATGACAAGGCAAATCGCGGTGTTGAGCAGCGCATAGCCGACCGACGACAGGTAGGTGCGGACGTACAGCGCGTCGGATGTAAGGAAGATGTAGTTCGACAGCTTGAGCTTGAGCACCGCGACGCCGTCGGCGTAGGTGAAGATTTCGCCGAAGCGCACCCCTTCGACTTCCGACATCGAAAGCCGCAGCACCACCAGGAAGGGGGCGGAGAAGAACAAAATCAGGAAAACGTACGGCACCCCGATCACGAAGCGCGGGCCCCAGCGGGGGCCGAGGCGGGCGGTGAGGCGGGTGATGGGGGGCGATGTGAGCATAGGCAGCGCCTAGGCGTGTTCGTTATGCCCGGTGCCCTCACCCCCGGCCCCTCTCCCGCTGATGCGGGCGAGGGGAGAAACCCTCGCCCGCATCAGCGGGAGAGGGTGGCCGCGTAGCGGCCGGGTGAGGGCGCGGCGTTTCATCGCGGTACGACCATCGTCAACTGGTCAACACC
>JAJTHJ010000140.1 GCA_021298875.1 Burkholderiales bacterium
CGGGCGTCTGTCGGGGGACGAAGCAAGCGGCTGGCGGCAGCGCCTGCGCATTGCCGGTCACGTGCAGTTGGCGGTCACGCTGATGCTGGTGCCGTTGACCCTCGTGCTGTTCCGGCAGGTGTCGCTGGTCTCGCCGCTGGCCAACGTGGTCGCGATCCCGCTGGTGAGCTTTGTCGTCACGCCGCTCGCGCTGGTTGGCGCGTTGTTCGCGGCCTTGCCGGTGCCGCTCGGGTCGCTGGCGGTGCCGTTTCTGGCAGTTGCCGCCTGGGTGTTCGACCTGCTGGCCGCCGGGCTCGTCTGGCTGGCGCAGTGGAACTGGGCGGCGATTGCGCTGCCCGCGCCGCCGTGGTGGGCGCTGCCGCTCGCGCTGGCCGGCGTGCTGTGGATGCTTGCGCCTGCCGGCTGGCCGCTGCGCTGGGTGGGCGCGGTCTGGCTGCTGCCGCTGCTGACCTGGCCGCCGCAGCGCCCGGCCGCCGACGAACTGTGGGTCACCGCGCTGGACGTGGGGCAGGGCATGGCGCTGCTGGTCGAGACGCGCGACGCGGTGCTGCTCTACGACCCCGGCCCGCGCTACTCGCCCGACGCCGACGCCGGCAGCCGCGTCGTGTTGCCCTACCTGCGCTGGCGCGGCATCGGTGCGCTCGACGTGCTGGTGATCTCGCATCTGGACAGCGACCACGCGGGCGGCGCCGGCTCGGTGCTCGGCTCCTTGCCGGTGCGTCGGGTGTTGACCTCGATTCCCGCCGGCCACGCGGCGCTGGCCGGCGCGGCGGCCGAGCGCTGCGAGGCGGGGCAGAGCTTTGCCCTCGGTGGCGCGCAGGTACGCGTGCTGCATCCGCCAGCCGAGGCCTACGAGCGCAAGCTGCCGCCCAACGCGGTCAGTTGCGTGGTCGAAGTGCGCCTGGGCGGGCAGCGCGTGCTGCTGACTGGCGACATCCCCGCCCGGCAGGAGGCCGAGCTTCTGCGACGCGAGGCCGACCTGCGCGCGCGGCTGGCTGTGGCGCCACACCACGGCAGCCGGCACTCCTCCTCAATCGAGTGGGTCGCGGCGGTGGCGCCCGAGTGGGTGGTCGTGCAAGCGGGCTACCGCAACCGCTTCGGCCATCCCGACCCCGGCGTGGTCGCGCGCTGGAAGGCGCAGGGCGCCAAGCTGGTGCGGACGGACTACAACGGTGCGGTTCAGTGGCGTTTGCACGCCAGCGGTGCGGCGCAGGTCGAGTCCTGGCGGCTCGACCATCGGCGGTATTGGCATAACCAGCCGGGGGAGGTGGTCGAGCTGGAGGTGGAGGCGGACGACGATGCGGCGGGCGTAGGGCGGGAGGCGCCAGCCGAGGCCGTTCGGCCTGGGTTTTCGGAGTGAAGTCCTTCGATAGCAACCGTCGTCCGTGCGCAGGCCCACGACTGCTGACTCGGCGGCGATCTATCGAGGTTGCGGCGCTCCTTGCCCTCACCCGGCGCTGCGCGCCACCCTCTCCCGCTGATGCGGGCGAGGGTTTTCTCCCCTCGCCCGCATCAGCGGGAGAGGGGCCGGGGGTGAGGGCGAAGGACGCAGCGAAATCGGTACTTCGCGACTCACGGTAGCGCTGATGTACGCGGGCCAGCCGACGCCTACGGCAAACTTCTTGCTAATCTGCCTCCAAGCCAGCGCCACTCCACCATGCCCAGCAAACCCTTCGACGAGATGCACCTGCCCGACGGCACGGTGCGAGCTTCGTATCGCGAGTTCGAGACCTGGCTGGCCAAGCAAAGCCCGGAGTCGATGCAGAACAAGCGGGCGGAAGCCGACTTGGTCTTTCGCCGCGTGGGCATCACCTTTGCCGTCTACGGCGACGACGCCGGCACCGAGCGGCTGATCCCCTTCGACGTAATCCCGCGGACCATCCCCGCCGCCGAGTGGCGCACGCTCGAAGCCGGCCTGCGCCAGCGCGTCAAGGCGCTGAACCTCTTTTTGCGCGACGTGTATCACGAGCAGGAGATCGTCCGCGCCGGCCGCATCCCGGCCGAGCAGGTGTTCAAGAACTCGCAATACCGGCCCGAGATGCAGGGCGTGTCGGTGGTCAACGACACCTACTCGCACATCGCCGGCATCGACCTCGTGCGCGCGGCGGACAGCAAGGGCGAGGGCGTGTTCTACGTGCTGGAGGACAACCTGCGCGTGCCCAGCGGTGTCTCCTACATGCTCGAAGACCGCAAGATGATGATGCGGCTCTTCCCGGAACTCTTCTCGATCAACCGCGTGGCGCCGATCCAGCACTACCCCGACCTGCTGCTCGACAATCTGCGCTCGGTCGCGCCGCAGGGGGTCAACGACCCGACCGTCGTCGTGCTCACCCCCGGCATGTACAACTCGGCGTACTTCGAGCACGCCTTCCTGGCGCCGCAGATGGGGGTCGAACTCGTCGAAGGGCAAGACCTCTTCGTGCAGGACGGCGCCGTGTACATGCGCACCACGCAGGGACCGCAGCGGGTGGACGTGATTTACCGCCGCATCGACGACGACTTTCTCGACCCGCTGGTGTTCCGCTCGGACTCCACGCTCGGCGTGCCGGGGCTGCTCGACGTGTACCGCGCCGGCCGCGTGACACTGGCCAACGCGATCGGCACCGGCATTGCCGACGACAAGTCGATCTACCCCTATGTGCCGGAGATGATCGACTTCTACCTCGGCGAGAAGCCGATCCTGTCCAACGTGCCCACGTACATGTGCCGCAAGCCGGACGATTGCGCCTACGTGCTCGCCCACCTGCCCGAACTGGTGGTCAAGGAAGTGCACGGCGCCGGCGGCTACGGCATGCTGGTCGGCCCGGCCGCGAGCAAGAGAGAGATCGAAGACTTTGCCGCGCGAGTGAAGGCCGACCCCGCCAACTACATCGCGCAGCCCACACTGGCCTTGTCCACCTGCCCGCCCTGCACCGACAACGGCATCGCCCCCCGCCACATCGACCTGCGGCCCTATGTGTTGAGCGGCAAAGACGTGGTGACCGTGCCCGGCGGCCTGTGCCGCGTGGCGCTGCGCGAAGGCTCGCTGGTGGTCAATTCGTCCCAGGGCGGGGGGACGAAGGACACGTGGGTGTTGGAGCGGTGATCTTGTGATCCGTGATCTGTGATCCGTGA
>JAJTHJ010000125.1 GCA_021298875.1 Burkholderiales bacterium
AGCGCCGCACGTACCGCTCGGCGTCGGGGCAGTCGGCAAGCAGCGCGCGACGCTCGTCTGCCGAGAGGATCAGATGACCGTCGTCGATCGCCATCGAGCCATACGACACCGGCGGCACCTGTGCAATCGGGGCAGAGCGCTTCGTCAGCACCACGTCGGCGGCATCGACCAGATAGGGGTTGATGTTGAGCGCGGGTACTGCATGCGGCTCGCCGCGAATGTCGTCGTACTCGAAAATCGTTCGGCTTTCAGGCTCGCCGTAGCCGAAGCCGACGATCACGCAATGCACGGCGGCCACGCCGCGCGCTTCGTTGCTCCACTGGAAGGTGCGGTGCGCGAAGGCGATCTTGATGCCCTGCGCCAGCAGCCACCCCCACAAGACACCGACCTGCTCGCCTTGCGTGATGCTGTTGGTCGAAACAAAGGCGGCGCGGATTGGGGCATCCACGCCCCCACGCCCGCCCTCCCCCGCAAGCGGGGGAGGGAGCAAAGCTCCACCGGCGGACTCTCGGCGCATGTAGCGCGCCGCCTTGACGTACCAAGCGGCGACGAAGTCGAGCAGCCCCGCGTTCTCGATTCCGGTGAACACCGCGCGCGCGTCGGCGCGTTGCTCGTCGGACATGAACTTGGCGCCGACAAACGGCGGATTTCCCAGCACGTAGCTGCACTGCTCCGCCGGCAGCACGTCGTTCCAGTCGAGCGCCAGCGCGTTGCCGCAGACGATGTGCGGCGCGCTCTTGAGCGGGATGCGCGCGAAGTACAGGCCGAACTCTTCGCCGATGCGCACGTTCATCTGGTGGTCGGCGAGCCACAGCGCCACCTGCGCGATCTGGGCGGGGAACTCCTCGATCTCGATGCCGTAGAACTGATCGACGTCGATGGCGATCTGCTGGTGCAGATTGGCGTCGAACAAATGCTGCGTGCGCGTGTCGGCCAGCGCGCGCGAGGCGCGCAGCACTTCGAGTTCCAGCTTGCGCAGTTCGCGATAGGCGATCACCAGGAAGTTGCCGCAGCCGCAGGCCGGGTCGAGGAAGCGCAGCGCGCGCAGCTTTTTGTGGAACTCCAGCAGCCGGTTGCGGTTGCCGCGCAGCTTGCCGAATTCTTCCCACAGCGCATCGAGGAAGAGCGGCTTGATCAGCTTGAGAATGTTCTCTTCGCTGGTGTAGTGCGCGCCCAGGTTGCGGCGGGCGCGCTCGTCCATGATGCTTTGGAACAGCGCGCCGAAAATGGCGGGCGAGATGCCGCTCCAGTCGATGCGGCAGCAGTCGAGCAGGGTCTCGCGCATCGCGCGGGTAAAGCTCGCCAGCGGCAGCGGCTCCTCGAAGAGTTTGCCGTTGACGTGCGGAAAGGCCGCCAGTTGCTCGTCCAGCGCGCGGCTGCGCTGCGCGGGCGCGGTGTTGAGCACCTGGAAGAGTGCGGCCAGTTGCGGGCCGAGGTCGCTGCCGTCTTCATGCGTGCGCTCGTGCAGCCAGTCGCGGAAGGACTGCGCGGGCTGGAAGATGCCGGTGTCGTCGGCAAAGAGACAAAAGAGCAGCCGCACCAGCAGCACTTGCAGCGGGTGGCCGCCGCGGCCGTGGTCGCCGGCATCCGCGCCGTAGCCGCTCGCCTTGAGCAGGTCGTGCAGCTTGCCCATCTGCTCGGCGGCCTGGCGGTTGACCGGGCTTTGCGGCTCGATCGCCTGCACTTCGTAGCCGGCCAGAAAACCGAAGAGCTTGACCCGGTCGCGCAGTTTGGCGAGCGGGAACTCCACGCTCGTGCGGCGCGCGAGGTCGTGCAGCCGAAAGCGCGCGAAGTCGCATACCACCACCATCCGCGGCAGGTCGCGCTCGGCGATGCCGTCGAGGTACTCCTGCGCCTGCGCAAAGGCGGCATCGAGGTCCCTGCCGCGCGACTTCTGCTCCACCAGCAGCTTGCCGCGCCAGAACAGATCGGCGCGCCCGCGCCCGCCGCCGAACTTCTGCACGGCGAGCTCGAAGGTGGCGACCCGCTTGTCGGTAATGCCGAAGATCTCGAAAAAGTCGATCCAGAACGGCTTGGCCTCGGAAGCCTCGTCGTGCGCGTCGGCCCAGCGGCGCGAGAAGCGCTGCGCGCGGTCGCGGATTTCGTTCCAGGAAAGCGGCATGGCGGGTGGGGGAGCAGGCGCGGCATTGTGCCGGACGCGACGGGGTGTCGACCGATGCAGGTCTTCGCTCGCAACTGCGATGCCTGCCGCGCCTCTTTACGGCGCGTCGCCGTGGGAGCGCCCGTAGCATGTGCAGCGTCGCCCCCAGCGCAGGCCCATGGGCGTTAACTTGCTTCCGTCCGAGCGCGAAGAGCCCTTGCCCTCACCCCCGCCCCTCTCCCGCTGATGCGGGCGAGGGGGGCAGACTCTCTCCCACCTCAGTGGGAGAGGGTGGCGCGAAGCGCCGGGTGAGGGCGAGCGGCGTCACGAAATCGGTACGGCAGAGGCCAAGTTGGAGCCTCTGCGCCCGCGCCGGGGCCGACGCAAGACAACGGACCTGCCCGACTGCGCTGGGCGGATTGGCAAAGGAGGCAGTAGATGGGCAAGAAGGTATCGGCGGCGGTTTCGCATCGCGAGCGCGAGGCTGCCGAGTTGCGCGCCGACCGCGAACTTGCAGTCGAGTAT
>JAJTHJ010000162.1 GCA_021298875.1 Burkholderiales bacterium
CTGAAGCTCGATGCGCTGCCAAACCTGGACTTCACCGGGCCGGCCGAGCCGCCGACCATCGCCCGAAAGGAGGAAACCGCCGCCGCACTGACCGCCTAAACTGCACCGCGCCAGAAGACCCGACTGTCGGGGAAATACTCAACCAGAACATCTCGAAGTTCCTATATTTGTCGAGGCCGTCTTTGCGCTGCTTGAACCACGGGGCTAACCCCTCATTCAACGGGACGCCTGGCGGCGCCCGTTAATTCGAACGTTCGCCTTGAGCATCTGCCGCAGGTCGTTGCGAGCGCAGCGAGGAACCTGCTTGTGCGACGCTCAGCCCGAACCGAGCTGGTGCCGGATGGCCGCGGCCAGCGCCGGCAGCCGCGCGCGCCTGGCCGCGAACACCGCGGCCGGCGTGTCGCGCTGCCGCGCGGCCCAGATCGCACCGGGGAAGAACGCATCGTCGGCAAAGCGCGGGATCACGTGCCAGTGCAGGTGCGGCACCACGTTGCCGAGGCTCGCGACGTTGATCTTCGTGGGGGCGAGCACGGCGCGTTGCGCCGCCTCCACCGCGTACACGGCGTCCATCACGCGGGCGCGGTCGGCGGCGGCCAGGTCGGTCAGCTCCGCCACATGCGTGTTGACGATCACGCGGACGAAGCCGGGCAGGTCGGGCTCGTCGATCTGCACGACGCGCAGCAGGGCGTCGCGATAGAGGACTTCGCCGTCGGGACTGCGGCACAACTCGCAGGCGCGCGACTCGGCCATCGGCGCTTACCGCCGAATCACCGACTCGGCCGCCCAGGTGAACTGCGCGGCAAAGCGGTCGAACTCGAAGCGCCGCAGCGTCTGCCGCGCGCCGGCGACGAGCGACTGCCGCACGCGCGCGTTGTCGAGCGCGAGGGCCAGATTCGCGGCCAGCAGATCGGTGTCGCCGACCGGGTGCAGCAGGCAGTCATGGCCGTGCCGCCAGGTGCCTTCGTAAGGCGCGAGGTCTGAGGCGCAGATGGGCACGCCCAGCAGAGCGGCTCCGAGCAGCGTCAGCGGTTGCGACTCCTGGCCGGAGGGCAGGCAGAACACGTCGGCGCCGGCCAGGTGCGACAGTGTGGCCAGCCGCGAAGCCTCGCCCGGGGCGCGGAAGTCGGCCGGGCGCGCGTGCAGCAGCCGCGGCAGATCGGCGGCGCAGGCAGCCAAATGCGCATTGGGCCCGAGGAACAGGCGTTCCACGTCGCGGCGGCCGAGCTTTTCCACCGCCACGGCGAGGTCCTCGGGTCGTTTGCGCGGGTACACGCCGCCGATGAACAGCACGCGCCGACGCCCGTCGGCGGGCCGCGTCGGCTGCACTGCGGCGGCGTCGAAGGGCGGCAGCCCGTTGGCGATCGCCGAGACGGGCTCGGGACCAAGGTAGTTGAGGAAGTAGGCGAACACCTTGTCGCGCTGCCAGACACTCTGGAACACCACGTGCGCGAAGGCGCTAAAAATGCGCACCCAGTCGACCGCCTTGAGGCCCGTGCTCCATAACGGCGTGTCGCCCTCGTGCACCCACAGCAGGCACGGCACCTTCGGCGCGAGCCTTTGCGTGACGAACTGCAGCAACTGCGGCTGGGCGATGGTGTTGGCGAGCACCAGCGCGTAGTCGCCCGGCGCGACGCGCTCCACGGCGCGCACGCCGGCGGCGGTCAGAGACTCCGGCACCGCCAGCCGTGCGTCGTAGCGGTAGATCTCGACCTGCCAGCCGAGGGCGCGCGCCCAGTGCTCGGCGATGGCGCCGAGCATGACGACCGCGCCGGTGCCGGTGTATTCGTGGGTGACGAGCAGGATGCGGGGCAGGGCCATGAACGTCAGGGAAGCGCGCTGCGCTGCGGCGACTCGCTCAGTCGCCGAGCTTGACTCCGATGCGCCCGGTGTAGTCGAGGCGGTTGAGGAGCATCGGGGTCGCTTGCGTGGCGAAGAACTCGTCCACTGCGGTGCGGCAGCCACGCCAGTGGCCATAGTCGTCGATGATGAGGACGCCACCTTTGACCAGCCGCGAATACAGGTGCTCGAGCTCGTGCTTGGTCGAGCGATACCAGTCCGTGTCCAGGCGCAGCAGCGCGATACGGTCCGGCGCGTTTGCCGGGATGGTTTGCTCGACCGGACCGACGATGTAGCGAATCCGCTCCGCGGGATACGCCGTCTGCGCCATGACCGCGCGCACCTCTTCCAGTGGCGATCGGCACCACTGCCCGGCAGTCATGCGACGGATGCGCAGATGCTCGGCTGCGGGCTGGCCGGAGTGATCGACGTCCGCACGCTCAGGCTCGGTCATTCCCGCAAAGGTGTCGTACAGCCATAACTCGCGGCTCGCGTCGCCGCAGCGAAGCAGCGTCGATGCGGCCAACATGGTGCTTCCCCCTTTCCAGACCCCGCACTCGACGAAGTCCCCGTCGATGCGGTTTGCCACGAGATACTGCACTGCCTTGAACAGGCCGTACATGCGTTCGGGCGAGGTCATCGTGTACGGACGCGCCGCGGCATAAAGAGGCACGAACTCCGGATCGAAGTCCGGGAAGCCCGCCATGGCTGGCTTGTCGCCACTGGCGGCCGGCGCTTTGTCGGCGGATTCCGCTGAACCATTGGCCCATGCGCGCAAGTGGTCCGGCCGCGTCCAACGCACCGCCGGGTCGGGCACATGGTCAATCGGCCGCGCGCGCCCCCGCCATGCCGCACCCATGACCTGCATCGTGTCGTAGATGCGCGTGTGCCAACCCTTGCGCCGGAAGTAATCCAGCCCCTGGGCAACGTCCGGCGAGGCGAGGTCGTGGAACAGGATCAGCGCGTCGTCGGCAGCGAGGGCCTCGCATGCTTGCGCGTCGTGCAGCGGGCCGGGGGCATCGTGGTTGCCGTCGATGAAGATCAGCGACCAACGGCGCCCATGCCGTTGGGCCAGCTCGCGCACCGCCTGCGGGCTCGGTCCGGGCACCAGGTTGACGCGGTCCAGCACCTGGGCGGCGGCGAGCGAGCGCTGCACGCTCGCGCGGATTTCGGCGCGTGCCAGCAGCGGATCGACGACGTCCAGGTGCACGCCGGTCAGCGCCGGATGGCAGGCCGACCAGCCGAGCCAGCAGCCGATCTCCAGCGCGGGCTGGCCGGCAAACGGCAACGCGCTGTTGTACAGAATCTGCGCTTCGTCGCGGTTGAGAAAGCCCACGCGCGGCTGGCGCCGGTCGGCGAGGAAGTTGTGCGGGATTTCGCGCCGCAGCCAGGGCCAGTCGGTGCCGTTGCGGTCGGCCACCACCAGATCGGGAAAGCAGGCGTCCGGCAGGACGATCCGCAAGCCCGGGGACACGTAGTCGCCCGCGGGCAGGTCGCCCCGCGTTACGGAGCGGACGGTCGGTGCGGCGCTCATCGAAGCCAGTCGCCTCGACCGACGCCGGGTCGCTCCGGCACTGGCGGGTTGCGTGCCACGGTCACACCAACACTCGCTCGATCCCGCCCGCGTTTGCCCGCGCGACGTACTGCGGCAGCCAGTCTTGGCCCAAGATGTGCCGCGCCATCTCAACCACGATGTAGTCCGCGTCCGTCCCCGCGTCGTGGCTGTAGCGCGCCATGCCTTGCAGGCACGACGGGCACGAAGTCAGCACCTTGACCTGGCCGTCGAAGCCGTCGGCGCGCAGCGAATCGGCGGTCTTGCGCATCTCGATTTCCTTGCGGAAGCGCACCTGCGTGGCGATGTCGGGCCGGGTGATGGCGAAGGTGCCGCTCTCGCCGCAGCAGCGCTCGGTCTTTTCCACCTTGCGGCCGTCGGCGGTGGCGAGCAGTTCGTTGACGGTTTTCAGCGGTTCTTGCTTCTTAAGCGGGCTGTGGCAGGGGTCGTGGTACACGTAGCGCACGCCTTGCACGCCGGTGAGTTTCACGCCTTTTTCCAGCAGGTATTCGTGGATGTCCACGATCCGGCAGCCGGGGAAGATCTCCTCGAATTTGTAGCCCTGCAACTGGTCGTAGCAGGTGCCGCAGCTCACCACCACGGTCTTGATGTCGAGGTAGTTCAACGTGTTGGCTACGCGGTGGAACAGCACGCGGTTGTCGGTGATGATCTTCTCCGCTTTGTCGAACTGCCCGCTGCCGCGCTGCGGGTAGCCGCAGCAGAGGTACCCGGGCGGCAGCACCGTCTGCACGCCCACGTGCCAGAGCATCGCCTGGGTCGCCAGCCCCACCTGCGAGAACAGCCGCTCCGAGCCGCAGCCGGGGAAGTAGAAGACCGCCTCCGCGTCGCTGGCGGTGGCCTTGGGGTCGCGGATGATCGGCACGTAGTGCGCGTCTTCGATGTCGAGCAGCGCGCGCGCCGTCTTCTTCGGCAGGTTGCCCGGCATCTTCTTGTTGACGAAGTGAATCCCATGCGCCTTGACCAGCGGCTTGCCGGTGGAGGCCGGCGGCTGCTTCGTCGTCGGCGCCGCCAACGGCCGCAGCAGATCCACAGCGAGGGGCTGCGTCTGGTAGCCCCA
>JAJTHJ010000298.1 GCA_021298875.1 Burkholderiales bacterium
ATGCTCTGCCCGCCTTCGACCAGCCGCACCGCCTCCTGCTTGAACTCCAGCGTGTATCGTGCCCTCGTCTTCCTCATTTCCGACCTCCTTGCCCAAATTGAACCACGCAGCAAGGGATACGTTTTTCGGGGGCAAGGTCAGTGGGCGGGCGCCGGCAGGTCAAGCTTGCATTTGGTGGGGGCATGCTTCACCTCGATCCGAGCGATGGGCGTTGTCAAGAATAGCCGACCAAGCGCAAGGTCGAGCGCGGCATTCGAAGACGCATGCGTCAAGAAAAGAGACTACAGGGGCCGTGCTCGCACTTTTTGCCGCACCAGCAATGACACCGCCGTCGCCGCGCACACTCCCCCCGCAATCGCAAACGCCAGCGCATAGCTCCCACTCGCCCGCTGCAACACGCCGAACAGGAACGGGCAGAACACCACGCCGACGTAGGTGAAGAACAGGGTGGCCAGGCCCGCCTGCCCGGGCGCGGCCACGTGCGCGACTTCGGCCAGGTACACGCCGTTCCAGCCGATCGCGGTGGCACCCAGCGCGGCGCAGGCGGCGAGCAGCAGCGGCAGCGGCCACGCCGCCGAAAAGCCCGCCGCCGTCCACGCGAAGACCGCCATCAACGCACCGAGCAGGGCGAGAGTGGCGCGCGGGCTCATCCAGCGATCGGCCACCGCGCCCCAGAAGATGCGCGCACCCACGCCGGCGACGCTGGCCGCCGTCAGCCCGAGTCCCGCGGTGACGAGCGACAGGCCCACCTCCTCGGCCAGATACGCGACGACGAAGCTCGACGTGCACATCTGCATGCCGGCAAAGACGAACGACACCGCGGCCAGCGTGCGCAGCGGTGGCGTGGCAAGCACCAGCCGTAGCGCGGCAATCAGCGCGGCGGCGGATAGCCGCGCCTGCGGGTCGCGGTCGGCGTCCAGTTCGGCGCGCAGTGGCTGCACGGCGAGTGCCAGCAGCGCGCGGGCCACCGCCACCGCGGCCACGCCGACCTGCCAGCCGAAGGCCACCGCCAGCGGCGGCACCACGATGCCGGCCAGCGCGGTGCCGGCCGGCACGCCGGTCTGCTTGATCGAGAAGGTGAGCGCGCGCCGCTCGGGCGGCGTGGTGCGCGCCAGCACATGGCTGGAGGCGGGCGTGATCGGCCCGTAGCCCAGGCCGATGAGCAGCGCCGCCGCGGCGACCACCGCCAGCAGCGGCGTCAGCCCGACCAGCAGGCCGCCCGCGCACAACAGCAGTGCCCATTGCGACAGGCGGATCGCCCCGAGCCGCAGCACCAGCCCGCCGGCGGCAAGCGCCGCGGTGGCCGCGCCGAGGTAGAGCAGCGAGATGTAGGTGCCGACCATCGAGGCCGGCACACCCAGGTCGCGCGCGACCACGGGGGCGATGGCCGGCAGCGTCAACGCGGCGAGCGAGACGGCGATCTGGATCGCGGTGGTGGCGACGAGCGCGCGGGTGGCGGGGGACATGCGGGGGGATTGTGTCAGCGCGGCGCGATCCTCTGGAGACGTGCGCCATCTGGTGCGCTGGCTCACTTCGTACCAGCGTTCCTCCCTCACCCGGCGCTTCGCGCCACCCTCTCCCGGCGGGAGAGGGTTAGGGCAAGCCCCTCTCCCTCCGGGAGAGGGGTTGGGGTGAGGGAAGAACGCCCGTCCAGGCTCGGCGCTGGCCACTGCACCAAGCCATCCCTCTGCTGGCGGGCTACTGCCCCTCCGCAATCTTCTTCAGGTTGTCCAGCCCCGCCGCGAAGTCCGGCCCGACCAGCGTGTCCATGAACAACCCAAACCAGCGGTTAATCGGGTTGCTGCCCATGTTGCCTTCGTTGGTCCAGGTGACGACGACACCCTGGTCGGCCGGCGTTATCTCCAACACGCCGCGCGACTGCATGCCCATATCGGGGAAGGTCAGCGTGTAGGCGATACGCTCGTTCGGCATAGCGGCGGTGAACTCCATCGCACCGTTGCCTTCGCTCTTGCTCTGCCAACTCCACTTTGCGCCGGCGCCGCTTGGCGCGCCGCTGTAGTCCATTTTCATCGCCGGGTCGCGCCGGCTCCACACGCCCCAGCGTTTCCACTCGCGCGGGTCGGCGATCAGCGCATAGACTTTGTCGGCGGGCGCGGCAATCCGCGCGCTGCGCTGGACTTTGAATTCGGCAGGCAGCAGCCAGCCGATGGCCACGAAAGCGGCCACCACCACGACGAGGCCCACAACGATGCGAATCAGCCATTTCATCTCGACCCTCCTCAAGCCGCTAAGCGCGGCAGCGCACTGTAGCCCCGCCCGACCGCTGCGGCGAGCGCTCGTTGTGGGGAGCGTGGCCCTGCTGGCCGCCTGCGCCACGCCCGCCAGCGTGCCGCTGGGCGCGAGTGAGAGCCAGACCGTCGCCACGCTCGGACGGCCGGCGGCGGTGTTCGAGCTGCCCGACGGCGGCAGGCGCCTGTACTACCCGCTCGGCGGCGCGCAACAGTTCGCGTGGATGCTCGAGTTCGACCGCGAGGGCCGGCTGGTCGCCAACGATCAGGTGCACAGCGAGGTGTTCTTTGCCAAGGTGCGCATCGACCGCGACACCCGTGACGATGTGCTGCGTCTGCTCGGCCCGCCGGCCTGGACCGAGTACTACGGCCCAAGCCGGCGCACCGGCTGGGTGTATCCCTATGCGCCCAACTCGATGTGGAACTTCATCACGACGGTGATCTTCGACGAGGCGGGCGTCGTCCGTTCGGTGCAGGGCGGCCCCGATCCGCGCTTCGATCGCGGCGGCAACCGGTGGTGACGCCGCAGGTTCACGCGGCCAGCCGGTAGCGGAACTCCCAGAAGTGCTCGCCGCGCCGCAGCCGTGCTTGCGTGGCGATGCCAGCCACCAGCGCGTGCAGTTCTTCGCGCGTCGGAAAATTCTTCAGTACCCGGTGCACGCTGCCGTCGGGCAGCACGCGGTGCTGCCAGGTGTTGCCGGCGGCGTCCCGTTCGGCGAGCGGCAGGTCGCGCAACTGCGCTTCGGTGTTGTCGAGCAGCACGACGAGCGCACCGGGCGCCAGGCGCGCATGCAGGCCGCGCAAGAATTCGCCGCGCCGCTCGATTGGCACGTGCGAGAACCACAACCCGGCAAACGCCGCGTCGAAGGTGCCGAGCGCCGCCCGTAGCGCATAGGCGTCGGCCTGCGCAAACGTGACGCGCTCGACTCCCGGCCGCTGCCGCGCCAATGCGAGCGGCTCGGCGTTGATGTCGGTCGCGGTCAGGCGCGCGGCGCGCGGGGCGATGAATTGGGTCCAGTAGCCGGTGCCGCAGGCGACTTCGAGCACCGCGCGGCCGGCCAAAAGGCGCGGCAAGCGCCGCTCCAGCGCGCGCAGCTCGGCCTGCCGCTCGGGCTTGGCGTACACCGCGTCGTAGATCGGTGCGCGCTGCGCGTAGTAGCGCTGCATTGCCTCGCTCATCGCGCGGCGCGTGGATAGGTGAACGCGCGCCACAGCGCCTCGACCGGCCCGCTGCCATAGCGCGCGATCCACACCCGGCTCGCTGCGACCTGCACGACGACGATCGCCAGCGCCAGCAGCGCAAGCTGGCCGCGGCCCAGCGCCTCGCCCCAGCCCAGACCCCAGCCCGCCAGCAGCACGCCCATCAGCACCGACTGCATCAGGTAGTTGGTCAGCGGCATCCGCCCGGCCGGCGCCAGCCAGCGGATCGCCGCGGCGACGGGCGGCGCCGCACGCCAGCGGACAATGGCGGCCAAGTACAGGGCCGCCACGGGCGTACTCAGGCCGGCCAGAGTGAAGCCCAGGACATCGAGGCGCGCTTCGCTCGCGGCGGCGAAGTTGATCCACGCCGCGGCGACGGCAACCGGCAAGGCGGCCAAGCCGAGCCACCACGCCGCCCGCCACACGCGCGGGTGGCGCTGCGGGTGTGTGAGCCAACCCAGCCGGCCGGCCAGCGCGCCGAGCGTGAACAGGCCCAACAGGAACGGCAAGCCGAACACGGCGCTGGCGAGCGTGGTCCAGCCGTAGTCCTCGAGGCGCGCATCCCACTGTGCGGCGTAGCTACCGGTGGCGTACAGGGCGAAACGCTCGCGCAGCGCCGCCGCGCCGGGCGCGCCGTCGGCCGGCAGCAGCAGGTTCAGGGCAAGCAGCGCCGCGAAGGCAAGCCACCAGTTGCGACAGGTGCGCGCCAGCGCGGCCGGTCGTTGGCCCGCATGCAGCAGCAGCACAAAGCCCGCCAGCGCATAGGCGGTGAGGATGTCGCCGTAGTAGAGCAGGGTGCCGTGAGCGATGCCGACGGCAAGCAGAAACGCCAGCCGGCGCCGGTAGGCGGCGCGCGCCCGATCCGCGTCCAACCCGCTGCGCCGCAGCCCGCGCCACTGCAACGCAAAGCCCAGGCCGAAGAGCAGCGCGAAGAGGGAGATGAACTTGCCGGCCACCAGCGTGGCGGTGGCGATATACAGCAGCCCATCGGCCGTATCGGGCGGCGCGCGGAAGGCGCCCAGCGGATCGCCCGCGCCCCACAAAAACGACTGGATGTTGATCTGCAGGATGCCGAAAAGCGCAAACGCGCGCAGCGCGTCGATGAGTTCTACGCGCGCGCCGCGGCCCGCACTCACGCGCCCGGCCTGCCCATCTGCGCGATCTTGGCGCGCAGCCAGCGGTCAACCGAGGGGAAGACGAACTTGCCCACGTCGCCGCCCAGTTGCGCGATCTCGCGCACGATGCTGCCGGAGATGAACTGGTATTGATCCGACGGCGTGAGAAACAGTGTTTCAACGTCGGGCAGCAGGTAGCGGTTCATGCCGGCCAGCTGGAACTCGTACTCGAAGTCGCTCACCGCGCGCAAGCCGCGCACGATCACCCGCGCGCCCTGCTCGCGCACGAACTCCGACAGCAGCCCCTTGAAGCCCGCGACCTCGACGTTCGGGTAATGCGAGAGCACATCGCGCGCGATGGCGATGCGCTCTTCGAGCGTGAAAAACGGCTTCTTGCCGCGGCTTTCGGCCACACCGACCACCACCTTGGCAAACAGCGACGCCGCGCGCCGCACGAGATCTTCGTGGCCGCGGGTCAGAGGATCGAACGTGCCGGGGTAGACGGCGACCACCATCGTGTGTCCTTCGCGGGCGCGGAGCGGCCCGGTGCGGCGGACATTCTATTCAGGCTTCGTGCCGGCCGAGCAAATGAAAGAACACTTGCCCGGCCCGGTCGTTGCGCAGAAGTCGCAGGCCGAGGGGCGAGAGTTCCGCCTCCGCCAGTGGGGCGCCGCTTTCCGCGTAGATCAGCCCGTCCGGGGCGAGCAGTCTCACACTGGCCGCCAGCGCCGGTGCCAGCAGACCGCTGTCGAAAGGCGGGTCGAGAAACACCAGGTCGAAGCCGGCCGCCGGCAACTGCGCGGCGACCGTTAGCGCATCGCCGGCGATGATGTCGATGGAGTCGACGGCGAGTTTTTCCTTCAGTGCGCGCAAGGCCGCCAGTGCGCGCGCATCGCGCTCGACCAGCGTAACCCGCACCACGCCGCGCGAAGCGGCCTCGAAGCCGAGCGCGCCGCTGCCGGCGAAGAGGTCGAGCGCTCTGCCAGATTGAGGCGCTTCGCCCCCACCCCCACCCTCCCCCGCACGCGGGGGAGGGGGCAGAAGACTCCCTCCCCTGCGAAGCGGGGGGCGGAAGCGGGGTTTCGCGAAG
>JAJTHJ010000063.1 GCA_021298875.1 Burkholderiales bacterium
AGCACCTTGAGTTCCAGTCGCAACTGGCGCGCTTCTCCTGCCTCGCCCAGTGTGCGCTGGCGCGGCGCACGGTTGGTGCTCGACTTGAAGTGGATGTTGCCGAGCCCCCCCCCGCCGCCTTTGGCGAGCAGCGCGCGCGCGCCGTCGGTAGCGAGGTCGGCGACGGTCGCGCCGCTGGCTTCGTCGGTCACCACCGTGCCGACCGGCATGCGCAGTTCGATATCGGCACCGCCGGCGCCGTAGCAATCGGCGCCGCGGCCGTGCTCGCCGTTGGTGGCAGCAAACTTGCGCGTGTAGCGGTAGTCGATCAGCGTGTTGATATTGCGGTCGGCCACCGCCCACACGCTGCCGCCGCGGCCGCCGTCGCCGCCATCGGGGCCGCCCTTGGGGATGAACTTCTCACGCCGGAAAGATGCGCAGCCGTCGCCGCCGCGGCCGCCGGCCACTTCGATGCGCGCTTCGTCGATGAATTTCATGGCCGCAAAGAAAAAGGCCCTGCCGTCTGCGGCAGGGCCTTTTTCGATAGAGACGAAAGAAGCGGTGCCGCGGCGTGCGTTACGCGACCGGCAGCACGCTCACGGTCTGGCGGTTGTGCGCGCCGCCGGTGGCGAACTTGACCGTGCCGGCGGTCAGCGCAAAAAGCGTGTGGTCGCGGCCGATGCCGACGTTGTCGCCGGGGTGGAACTGCGTGCCGCGCTGGCGGACGATGATGCTGCCGGCGTTGATGTTCTCGCCGCCGAAGACCTTCACGCCAAGCCGCTTGGCCTGCGAGTCACGGCCGTTACGCGAGGAGCCGCCCGCTTTTTTGTGTGCCATGGTGTTTGCCCCTTATTGCCGCTTAGGCGATCGAGTCGATGCGCACTTCGGTGTAGTTTTGCCGATGACCCTGGGTCTTGGCGTAGTGCTTGCGGCGGCGCATCTTGAAAATGCGCACCTTGTCGCCGCGGCCGTGCGCAAGCACGGTGGCCTGCACCGCGGCACCGGCCACGAGCGGCGTGCCGAGGCGCAGGTCGGCGCCGTCGCCCACCGCCAGTACCTGGTCGAGCGTGACGACGCTGCCGACTTCGGCCGGCAGCGATTCGATTTTGAGTTTGTCTCCGGGGGCCACGCGGTACTGCTTGCCGCCGGTCTTGATCAGTGCATGCATTTCTGGACTCCAGCCTGCCGGCGCGTGTTGCAAAGCGCGGCAAGCGAGCGGGATTTCGGAAGCCCAATATTGTGCCAGACGCCCTGGTCAGGGTCAAACGGTCGCGGCACGCAGCGGCGGCATCAGGGTGGCCACCTATAATCGCTAGCGATCCTCCGGCCTAGCGGCCCCCTGCCGTGTCCCCGACTGCTTCCGCTCCCCCGCCTGCTGCCCTCGACCCGACGCAGATCCTCGCGCCGATCGCGACCGAGATGCAGGCGGTCGATGCAACGATCCGCGCGCGCCTGGATTCCGACGTGGTGCTGATCCGCACCATCGCCGAGTACATCGTCGGCGCCGGCGGCAAGCGCCTGCGGCCGGCGCTGCTGTTGCTGGTGGCCCGCGCGCTCGGCTACCAGGGCAGCCATCATCACTTACTGGCGGCGGTAATCGAGTTCATCCACACCGCCACGCTGCTGCACGACGACGTGGTCGACGAGTCCGACCTGCGCCGTGGCCGGCCGACCGCCAATGCCGAGTTCGGCAACGCCGCGAGCGTGCTGGTCGGCGACTTTCTGTATTCGCGCGCCTTCCAGATGATGGTCGAAGCGGACAACATGCGCGTGCTGCGCATCCTGGCTGACGCGACCAACCGGATCGCCGAAGGCGAGGTGCTGCAACTGCTCAACGTGCACGACGCCAGTGTGGACGAGGCGCGCTACAGGGCGGTGGTCGAGCGCAAGACGGCCACCTTGTTCGAGGCTGCCGCGCGCATCGGCGCGGTGATCGCCGGGGCGGACGCGGCCGTGGAGGCGCAGTGCGGGACCTACGGTGCGGCGCTCGGCACCGCGTTTCAGATCGTCGACGACGTGCTCGATTACTCCGGTCAGACCGACGACATCGGCAAGCGGCTGGGCGACGATCTGCGCGAAGGCAAGGTGACGCTGCCGCTGATCCATGCGCTGGCGCACGCGCCGGCGGCCGATCGCGCCGCGATCGAGGCGGCGATTGCCGAGGGCAACGGCGACTTCGCGCGGATCGCGTCGATCGTGCGCGCCGCGGGCTCCATCGACTATGCGCAGCGGCGCGCCCAGGCACTGTCGGATTCGGCGCGGGCCGCGGCGCTGACGCTGCCAGGCTCGGTCTTCCGCGCGTCTTTGCTAGACTTGAACTCTTTCGCGCTTCAACGTGATCGATAGCTCGGGGTGTAGCTCAGCTTGGTAGAGTACTGCGTTCGGGACGCAGGAGTCGGAGGTTCGAATCCTCTCACCCCGACCATGCTTTCTTCTTCAGTCCGCGTACAGCGGGTAAGCCACGAACGACGCGGGCTTGACCTCCGGCGCTGCAAAACCAATCCGAAACTCCAATTCGCCGCCGGCCTCGATGCCGCGTCCGGCGTCGCCGTACAACTGCTGCGGCAGCCACACTTTGCGCGCGACGACGCGGCCGTCGGCGGAGGCCAGCGTGAGTTCGATCGCCGGCGCGGCGACGGTGAACTCGGCGCGGTTGCGTAAGGTGCCGCTGAACTCGAACGCATCCGTGCCCGGCAACGCTTCGAGGTCGGTGCCGATCAGCGCGAGCAGCTCGGGCCGGCGCGGCCATTGGACAGTGCAGTGGGCGTACCGGCAGAGCTCCTCCAGCGCCGGCCGCAGTGCCGGCCAGCGGCCGACCAGGTCCTCGCGCAGCAGTAACGCCGATTGCGCGACAAGCAGCGCGGCCAGCAACAAAGAGACGACGGCCCAACCGGCGACCGCAAGCGGGCGCGACTTGCGCGGGCGCAGAAACGCCGGTTCGATCTCGTCGCCAGGCGGCTCGGCCGGCGCGCTCGCGCGCGACAGCGCCTCAGCAGGCGGCGCGTCAGCGCTTGGGGGCAAATCCGCTGCGTGCTTCGGTCCCGCGCCTGCGCCGCTCGCCGTACCGCTCTGTGCAGGTGCGTTACGCGCCGCGGTGTCGGCGCGCGCGTTGCGACTTGCTCGCGCGCTGTCGGGCGTCGGCGCCGGCGGCGCCTCTGCCGGCGCGGGTGCGGGTGCGGGTGCGGGTGCCGGCAGAGCTGCGCCCGGGGGCGGCGGCCACGCTGCCGCCTCGTCCAGCGCGTTCAGGTGCGCCAGCGCGTCGAACACCTGCCGGCATTCGCCACAGCGCACCAGCCCGCCCTTGAGCTTCAACTGATCGGACACGACGCGAAAGCTCGTACCGCAGTGGGGGCAGCGGGCGGCCAGTGCCATCACGCCCTCCGCCCGGCGAGGCAGACCCAACCGTCCTCGACCCCGGCGACTGCGAGGGGCAGCCCTGGGTCGTGCGCGGCATAAGCGGCAGTTAGCTCGTCAGCCTGCCGTTCGAGGATGCCCGACAGCACCAGCGCGCCGCCGGGGGCGACCCGCGCCAACAGCATCGGCGCCAGCACTTTGAGCGAGCTGGCGAGGATGTTGGCGAGCACGACGTCGTCACGCCGCTGCGGGTCGAGCGCCTCCGGCAAGACGAAGGACACCGAGACGCCATTGAGCTGCGCGTTCGCGCGCGCGACGGGCAAGGCTTGTGGGTCGATGTCGCAGCCGACCACGGCCGCCGCGCTCAGCTTGGCTGCGGCGATAGCGAGGATGCCCGAGCCGCAACCGTAATCGAGCACCGCGCCGCGCGGCCGCTCGCGCGCGAGCCAGCGCAGGCATAACCGCGTGGTCGGGTGCGTGCCGGTGCCGAACGCTGCGCCGGGATCGAGGCGGACGCAGATCGCATCGGGTTCGGGCGGCGTATGCCAGGTGGGGACGATCCATAACCCCTCGGCAATGCGGCTCGGCTGGAACTGCGCTTGGGTGAGGCGAACCCAGTCGGCGTCTTGCACGGCGCGCGTGTCTACCGTGCCGAGCACCGCGCTAACGACTTGCGCGGTGGCCGCGGCGAGCAACTGTTCGCGGTCGGTCGCCGCATCGACCAGCACCGCGAGGCGGCTGCGGCGCCATGCGGCGCGTTGCGGCAACAGGCCCGGTTCGCCGTACAGCGGCTGTTCGGCCTCGGTTTCGGTCTCAGCATCCTCCACACTCACAGCCAGCGCGCCCGCGGCGAGCAGAGCATCGCCCAGGGCTTCGGCGTGCTCGGCAGCGACGGTGAAGGCGAGCTCGTAGAGCATCGCGGCGGTCCGCGTTAAGGGCGGCTCGCCAGCCGCTCTTCCAGATAGTGGATGCTGGTGCCGCCCTGGATGAACTTCTGGTCGAGCATCAAATCGCGGTGCAGCGGGATGTTGGTGGCGATGCCTTCGACCACCATCTCGGACAGGGCAATCCGCATCCGCGCGATCGCCTGCTCACGGCTGTCGCCGTAGCAGATCACCTTGCCGATCATCGAGTCGTAGTTGGACGGCACCATGTACCCGCTGTACACGTGCGAGTCCACCCGCACGCCGGGGCCGCCCGGCGGATGCCAGCCGGTGATGCGACCGGGGCTGGGCGTGAACTTGTACGGGTCTTCGGCGTTGATGCGGCACTCGATCGCGTGGCCTTTGAGGGCGATGTCGCGTTGACGCAGCGCGAGTTTCTCGCCGGCGGCAACGCGGATCTGCAACTGCACGAGGTCGAGGCCGGTGACCCACTCGGTCACCGGATGCTCGACCTGCAAGCGCGTGTTCATCTCGATGAAGTAGAACTGGTCGCGCTCGTACAGAAACTCGAAAGTGCCGGCGCCGCGGTAGCCGATCTTGCGGCAGGCCTCGGCGCAGCGGTCGCCGATACGCTCGATGATCTTGCGGGCGATGCCGGGGGCGGGCGCTTCTTCGATGATCTTTTGGTGGCGCCGCTGCATCGAGCAGTCGCGCTCGCCCAGCCACAGCGCGTTCTTGTGCTGGTCGGCGAGCACCTGGATTTCGATGTGGCGCGGGTTCTCCAGAAACTTCTCCAGGTACACGGCCGGGTTGCCAAAGGCGGTCTGCGCCTCCTGCCGCGTCATATTGACCGCGTTGACGAGCGCCGCCTCGGTGTGCACCACCCGCATGCCGCGGCCGCCGCCGCCCCCGGCCGCCTTGACGATCACCGGGTAGCCGATCGCGCGCGCCAGCCGCACGACCTCGCGCGGGTCTTCGGGCAGCGCGCCGTCGGAGCCGGGCACGGTGGGCACACCCGCCGCCTTCATCGCCTGCTTGGCCGAGACCTTGTCGCCCATCAGCCGGATCGACTCCGGCCGCGGGCCGATGAAGACGAAGCCGCTCTTTTCCACCCGCTCGGCGAAGTCGGCGTTTTCCGAAAGGAAGCCGTAGCCGGGGTGGATCGCCTCGGCATCGGTCACCTCAGCCGCGCTGATGATGGCCGGGATGTTCAGGTACGAGTCGCGCGACGGCGGCGGGCCGATGCAGACGGATTCGTCCGCCAGCTTTACGTACTTCGCTTCCGCGTCGGCGGTCGAATGCACGGCCACCGTGCGGATGCCCATCTCGCGGCAGGCACGCTGGATCCGCAGCGCGATCTCGCCGCGGTTGGCGATCAGGATCTTGCCGAACATCAGCCGATCACGAAGAGGGGCTGGCCGTACTCCACCGCCTGCCCGTTTTCGACGAGCACCTGTTTGACCTCGCCGGCGACTTCGGCCTCGATCTCGTTCAAGAGCTTCATCGCCTCGATGATGCACAGGGTGTCGCCGACCTTCACGGTCGAGCCGACATCGACAAAGGGGTCGGCGCCGGGGCTGGGGGAGCGGTAAAAGGTGCCGACCATCGGCGACTTGACGACATTGCCGGCGGGTGGCTCGGGTGCGGTCGCCGGCGCTGGCGCGGCGGTCGCCGCCGGAACGGCCACCGGCGCGGCCACCGCCAACGCCGCCATTGGTGCCACCGGCGCCTGGCTCGGGTGCTTGACGATCCGCACTTTGTCCTCGCCCTCTGTGACCTCGATCTCGGCGATGCCGGACTCGGCCACGAGGTCGATCAGGGTTTTGAGCTTGCGTAAATCCATGGAACGACTCCTCGCTGGACTACGCGCCGAGCGCGTAATCCAGCGCGTAGCGGTAGCCTGCCGGCCCGAGGCCAACGATGCTGCCCACGGCCAGTTCGGCTAACAGCGAACGGTGGCGGAATTCCTCGCGCTTGTGCACGTTGGACAGATGAACCTCGATGAACGGTAGCTCGACCGCGGCCAGCGCGTCGCGCAGCGCCACGCTCGTGTGGGTATAGGCACCGGCGTTGATCACGATGAACTCTGTACCGTTGGTGCGGGTCGCGTGAATCCGGTCGACCAGTGCGCCTTCGTGATTGGATTGGAAGGAGGCGAGACTGGCCCCAGCCTTGGTGGCAATCTCCGTCAATTCGCGCTCAATATCGGCCAACGTGCGCGAACCATAAATGCCTGGCTCGCGTGTGCCGAGCAGATTCAGGTTCGGGCCGTTGATCAGCAGGATGCGACTTGCCATCGATGAGTACTTCCTGTCGGCAATCGCCGCGCGACAAAATTGCCGCACAAAGATGAAAAAAGCAGTAAAAGCGGCGCGATTGTGAACTCTTGCTGCTCGGAAGTCCAGCCGGGGTCTCAGGCGGCTTCGTCCAACCAGCGCTCCAGCTCCTCGGCGCGCACGCGGCCGAGCTTGCGGTAAATGACGCGTCCGCTGCGGTCGATCACTGCTGTGTAAGGCATCGCCGCGACATGATTGCCGAGCGCGCGGGCCAACTCCTGGCCGCCAAAGCCGGCGACCAACAGCGGGAAGCCGATCCGATGCTGGTCGCGAAACGCGCGGATCTTGTTGGGGTTGTCGATGCCGATGCCCAGCACCTCCACCCCGCGGCCGGCGTAGGCGTCGCGCACTTTCTGCAGATCGGGCATTTCTTCGACGCAGGGCGGGCACCAAGTTGCCCAGAAGTTGACGACCAGCACCTTGCCCTGCCATTGCGACAGCGGCTGCGGCTGGCCGTCCGGATCGGGCAAGGTCTGCGTGAAGAGTTCTGCCACCGCCCGCTCGGCCGGGGCGCTCGGCCGCAGCCGCCAGAGGGCGGCCCCGGCGCCCGCCAGCGCGGCCAGCGCTCCGGCGCCCCAGAACAAGGCTATCCGCCGGCCCGGGGTCACGCGGCCACCTCGGGGTGGCAGTCGCGCAGCAGGCGTTCGACCTGGGCAATGCCGGCGCGCCCGCTGGCTTCGACCGGGTGTAGGTCCGGGTGCGCAGAGCGATAGCGCGGCGCCACGCGGATCGCATCGCGAGTGTGGATGTCCAGCACCACGCCGACCGGGTCGCCGCCACGAGGCCGATCGAGCAAGTGGATCGTTTCCTCCGCCGCCCCGGCGTTGCCCCCGCCGCCTTCTTCGGCCTCGAAGTCGATGCCGGCGTCGAGCAGCAGCATCTCAACGTCCTTGGCCGAGTCGGCAAAGAGATGCAGATGCAGATCGGAGTGCTCGCCGGCCGTGCCGTTCAACACTGCGCCGACCAGATGTGGCTCGAACTGCGCCAGCCGCCGCATCCAGCGCAGCGCCCGCGCCCGCAACTCGCCCAAGCGCTGTCGATGGTCGGGCACGAAGGCGACCAGATACCGGCGCAGCTCGGCCTCGACCTGCGCGTTGTCGGGCAGCGCGGCGCGCGCGCCGCCGGCCAGAAACTCCCAGGCCTTGCGCTTGGCGGTGGCGTAGTCGGCGCCTTCTTCGGCGATCAGGCGCGCGGCGGTGGCGGCGACTTCGGTCTTCAGGTCGTCGCGCGGTAGCGGAGTCGTGCTCATTGCGGACAGTCTAATGCTGCGCCGCAGATAGAATCGCGCCCCTTCGCCTCCCGGCGCGGCAGGACTTTCCCGTGCATCTGCACATCCTCGGCACTTGCGGCACCTTCACGGGTGGCGTGGCGCAGCTGGCTGCCGCAGCCGGACACCGCGTCACCGGCTGCGATGCCAACGTCTACCCGCCGATGAGCGATCAACTGCGCGCGGCGGGGATAGAGATCATCGAAGGCTACGACGCCGCACAGACGGCGCTGGCCCCCGACATGTACGTGATCGGCAACACGATCACCCGCGGCAACCCGCTGCTGGAGGCGCTTCTGGAGGCCGGCGCGCCGATGGTTTCCGGTCCGCACTGGGTCGCCGAGCATCTGCTGCGCGGTCGCTGGGTGCTGGCGGTCGCGGGCACGCATGGCAAGACGACGACCAGCGCAATGCTGGCCGAGATCCTCGACCACGCCGGCCTGCAACCGGGGTTTCTGATCGGCGGCGTGCCGCAGGACTTTGGCGTTTCGGCGCGCGCCGGCGCCGGGCGGCATTTCGTGATCGAGGCCGACGAGTACGACAGCGCATTTTTCGACAAGCGCTCCAAATTCGTCCATTACTTTCCGCGCACCGCCGTGCTCAATAACCTGGAGTTCGACCACGCCGACATCTTTGCCGACCTGGCGGCGATCGAAACCCAGTTCCATCACCTCGTGCGCTGCGTGGCGCGCAACGGGCGGCTGATCGTCAACGGTGCCGACGCGGCGCTCGCCCGCGTGCTGGCGCGCGGCTGCTGGACGGAGCGCGAGGACTTCGGCACCGTCGCTGGTTGGCGTGCAGCCGCGGTGGACGAAGGCGGCGAGCATGCGTTCGACGTATGCCGTGGCGAACAGTGTTTCGGCCGCTTGCGGCTGCCGCTCGCGGGAGCACACAACCGCGCCAATGCGCTCGCCGCCATCGCCGCCGCGAATCACGCGGGTGTGGCGCCGGCGCAGGCGATCGAAGCGCTGGCCGGCTTCGAAGGCGTCAAGCGCCGGCTGGAGTTGCGCGGCGTGGCGGCGGCGGTGGCGGTGTACGACGACTTTGCGCACCACCCGACGGCGATTGAAACCACAGTCGCCGGCCTGCGTCGCCGCGTCGGCGCCGGGCGCATCCTGGCGGTGCTGGAGCCGCGCTCGAACACGATGAAGCTCGGCCGTATGGCCGCGCTGCTGCCGGATGCGCTGGCCGCCGCCGACCGCGTGTTCGTCTTCGGCGCGCACGAGGGCAGGCACGCGCTGGGCTGGGATCCGGTGCAGGTTCTGGCTCCGCTGTCCGCCCGCGCGCAGGTGCACGACGATCTCGACCGGCTGGTCGCGGCGGTGGTGGCCGAAGCCCGCCCCGGCGACCACGTGCTGGTGATGAGCAACGGCGGCTTTGGCGGCATCCACGACCGGCTGCTCGGCGCGCTCGCGGAGCACGAGCGGGAGGCGGCCTGATGCTGCTGTACCTGCACGGCTTTCGCTCCACCCCGCAGTCGCGCAAGGCGCAGCAGATTGCCGCGCGTATGGCGGCACTCGGCCGGGCGGATGAGTACGTCTGCCCGCAACTGCCGGCCTCGCCGCGCGCCGCGGCGCAGTTGCTGGAGGACATCGCCGCGCGTGTACCGGTGGCGCAGTTGGCGGTGATCGGCTCCTCGCTCGGCGGCTACTACGCGACCTGGCTGGCGGAGCAGACCGGCTGCCGCGCCGCGCTGCTCAACCCGGCGATCACGCCGTACATCGACCTGCGCGCCTATCTCGGCAGCCAGAGCGTGTACTTTTCGGAACAGAGCATCGACATGCGGCCGGAGTACCTGGACGAACTGCTGGCGCTCGACACGCCGCGCATCACGCGACCCGAGCGTTACTTTCTGCTGGCCGCCACCGGTGACGAGTTGATCGACTACCGCACGATGGTCGCCAAGTACGCGGTCTGCCGGCAGCACGTGATCGAAGGGTCGGATCACCAGATCGCCGACTTTGCGCAGTACATGGACGAGGTGCTGGCGTTTTGCGGCATCGATACGGAGAGGGAGCAATGAGACTGAAAGGCAAGGTCAGCATCGTCACCGGCGGCGCGCAGGGCATCGGCTTTGCGACTGCGCAGAAGTTTCTGGACGAAGGCGCCATCGTCGCCATCGCCGATGTGAAGCGCGAGTCGGTGGACGCTGCGGTGCGCGAGTTGCAGGCGTCGGACGCCGGCCGCACCGGGCACGTGGAAGGCTTTATCGTGGACGTGACCAAACGGCCGCAGATCGACGCGATGGTCGAGTCGCTCAAGCTCAAGTACCGGCATATCGACGTGCTCGTCAACAACGCCGGCATCACCGCGGACGCGCGGATGCAGAAGATGACGGAAGATCAGTTCGACCGCGTGATCGCCGTCAACTTGAAGGGTGTGTACAACTGCGCGCAGGCGGTGGTGGATACGATGGTGCTGCAAGGCGGCGGCGCGATCCTCAATGCCAGCAGCGTGGTGGGTCTATACGGTAACTTCGGCCAGACCAATTACGCGGCGAGCAAGTTCGGCGTGATCGGCTTCGTGCGCACCTGGGCGCGTGAGCTGGGGCCGAAGGGCATCCGCTGCAACGCCGTGTGCCCCGGTGTCATCGCCACGCCGATTTTGAACAGCATCCCCGACAAGGTGATGGCGGAGATAGCCGAGCGCGTGCCGATGCGCCGGCTCGGCCGGCCGGAGGAGATTGCCAACGTGTACGCCTTTCTCGCATCGGACGAGGCGAGCTACGTCAACGGCGCGGTGATCGAAGTGACCGGCGGGCTGATCGTCTGATGGCCGAGGCCGCCAAACCGCCGCCGGCTTCCGCGCAGCGCGTGCAGGACGCGCTCGCCGCGCTTGACCTCGCCTCGCGCGTGGTGCTGCTCGATGTGTCCGCGCGCACCTCGCAGATGGCGGCCGATGCGCTGGGCGTGGCGGTGGGGCAGATTGCCAAGTCGCTGGTGTTTCGCGCCAGTCGAACGGGGCGCGCGGCGCTGGTGATCGCCGCTGGCGACCGCCGCGTGGACGAGGCCAAGATCGCCGCGCATCTGGGCGAGCCGATCAAGCGCGCCACGCCCGAGTTCGTGCGCGAGCACTCGGGCTTCGCCATTGGCGGGGTGGCGCCGGTTGCGCATCCGGCCGACATGGCGACCTACGTCGATGCGTCGCTGCGGCGCTTCGACACCGTGTGGGCGGCGGGCGGCACGCCGCATTGCGTGTTCCCTATCGCCCCGGCCGACTTGGCGCGCGTGGCCGGCGGCACCGAGATGGAGACGGCCTGAACATGGACGCGAGCTTCCTTTCCGGCGTCGTGCTGCTGCTGCTGGTGGCCGACCCGCTCGGCAACATCCCGATCTTTGCCTCGGCGCTGCGCGAGGTCGCGCCCGAGCGGCGCCGCCGCATCATCCTGCGCGAGTGCCTGATCGCCACCGGCATCCTGTCGACCTTCGTTTTCGTCGGGCAGCCCTTCATGCGGCTGCTGGGCCTTTCCGAAATCAGCTTGCAGATCGGCGGCGCGGTGGTGCTGATGCTGGTGGCGATCCGCATGGTGTTTCCCACGCCCGAAGGCGTCTACGGGCGCGCGCCGGGGGGCGAGCCTTTCATCGTGCCGCTGGCGGTGCCGGCACTGGCCGGCCCGTCGGCGCTCGCGACCGTCTTGCTGCTGGTCGCGCGCGACCCGTCGCACACCGTGCAATGGCTGGGGGCCATCGTGATCGTGATGGCGGTGAGCGCCGTCGTGCTGGCGCTGGCGGACAAGATCCTCGCGCGGCTGGGCGACAGCCTGAGCACGGCGATGGAGCGATTGATGGGCCTGATTCTGGCCGCCATCGCGGTCGAGATGATGCTGCGCGGCATCAAGACCTTCATCGGCGGTCTGTAGCCCGTGCCGCAACACATCCTGTTCGAAGAAGACGGCAGCTTCAAGGCCGGCACCGTGCTGTCGGCCACCGACGCGTCGTTGCAGGTGGAGCTTGCCAGCGGCAAGCGCAGCAAGGTCAAGACGACGCACGTGTTGTTGCGTTACGAGCAACCCGCGCCCGCGGCGCTGCTCGCGCAGGCGCAGGCGGCCGCGGAAGACATCGATCTCGACTTCCTGTGGGAGTGCGCGCCGCAGGATGAGTTTGCGTTTGAAGACCTGGCGCGCGATTACGCGGGCCATGCGCCCTCCGCGGTCGAGGCCGCTTCGATCCTGCTGCGGCTGCACGGCGCGCCGGTGTACTTCCACCGCAAGGGGCGCGGGCGCTACAAGCCGGCGCCGCCCGAGGTGTTGCGCGCCGCGCTCGCCGCGGTGGAAAAGCGCCGCAAGCAGGACGAACTGAAGCAGCAGTACGCCGCGCAGTTGCAGGCGGGTGAGGTGCCGCCGGCCATCGCCGCGCTCGGCGTGCAACTGATCGTGGCGCCCGACCGCAACGGCATCGAATACAAGGCGGTCGAGGCCGCCGCTGCCGCGACGCAGACCACACCGCTGCGGCTGTTGCTCAAGACGGGTGCCATCGCCTCGCCGTACCGCTGGCATCTGGAGAGTTTCCTCGCCCGCTACTTTCCGCGCGGTACGGGCTTTGCGAGCGGGCTGCCCGTGCCGGTGGCGGCGCAGGAACTTCCGCTGGCGCCGGTGGCGGCATTCTCAATCGACGACTCCGCCACCACCGAGATCGACGACGCGTTCTCGCTGGAGCGTGGCGACGGCTGGGTGCGCGTCGGCATCCACATCGCCGCACCCGCGCTCGCCATCGGCCGCAACGATGCGCTGGAACTCGTCGCCCGCGAGCGGATGTCCACCGTGTACGCGCCGGGGCTCAAATACACAATGCTGCCGCCGGCTGCCATCGAAGCGTTCTCGCTCGACGCCGGGCGCGAAGTGCCGGTGTTGTCGTTATACGTCGACGTGGAGCCGGGGACCTGCGCAGTGTTGCGCACCGAGACGCGCGCGGAGAGGGTGCAGATCGCCGCCAATCTGCGCCACGACCGCTTGGACGACGTGGTCACGCCCGAGGCGGTCGAGCGCGGCACACTCGACACGCCGTTCGGCGCCGAACTGCTGTTCCTGCATCGGCTGGCGACCACGCTGCTGCGCGGGCGCGAGGCGGTGCGCGGCAAGCCGGAGCCGGTGGGCCGTGTGGACTACAGCTTCGTGCTCGATGGTGACGGCGAGCACGCCCACGTGGCGATCCGCCCGCGGCGCCGCGGCGCGCCGCTCGACCTGATCGTCGCCGAGCTGATGATCTACGCCAACAGCCACTGGGGCGGCTGGCTGGCGCAGAACAAGGTGGCGGCGATCTACCGCTCGCAGTCCTACGAGCGCGGCGTGGGCCGGGTGCGGATGAGTACCACGCCGGCGGCGCACGAGGGCATGGGGGTCGCGCACTATGCGTGGAGCAGTTCGCCGCTGCGCCGCTACGTGGACCTGCTCAACCAGCAGCAGTTGCTGGCGCTCGCCGCCGGCCGTCCGGCGGCGTATGCGGCCAACGACGCCGATCTCTTTGCCGCGGTGTCGGCCTTCGACACGCTGTACGGCGCCTACGCCGAGTTCCAGGAACGGATGGAGCGCTACTGGTGCCTGCGTTGGCTCAAGCAGGAAGCCGTGACGCGCATCGGCGCCGCGGTGATCGAGGGCGACCTGATTCGCCTCGACGGCCTGCCGTTCGTGATGCGGCTGGCGGGGCTGCCCGAGTTGCCGCGCGGCCAGCAGATCGAACTCGACGCGCTCGGCATGGACGAAGTCGATCTCGTGCTCGAAGCGCGCCTGCGCCAGGTGCTGACGACGGCGGCGCCGGCGGAGATCGAGGACCTCGAAGACGCCGCCGAAGTGGCGCCGCCGCCCGCGGCCTGAAGCGCAGCGATGGATAGAATCGCCGCGCGATGGTCGCTGCTTTAGAGCATTGGTTAAACCAGAAGACGCTGCTCGTCGCGGTGGCGATCTCGCTCGCGCTGCACGCGCTGGTGCTGGCGATCCGTTTCGTCGATCCGGAACTGCTGCGCGCCCGCTCGCCGGTGGAAACGCTGGAAGTCATCCTCGTCAATGCGCGCAGCGACAGCAAGCCGGTCACGCCCGAGGCGCTGGCGCAGGTCAACCTCGACGGCGGCGGCACGCACGACGCGGGCCGGCGTACCTCGCCGCTGCCCAACAGTTTTCAACTGCGCGACGGGGAGACGCTGGACACCGCGCGCCAGACCGTGCAGCGACTCGAAGAAGAACAGCAGCGCATGCTCGCGCAACTGAAGAGCGGCGCGCCGCTGCCGCTGGAGCCGACGCCGCGTGCGGGCGAGGCGCCGCGGCCGCGCGAAGCGTCGGCCGAGCAGCGCGCGCAACTGGCGCGGCTGCAAGCGGAGATCGCTCAGCGTGTCTCGGACTACCAGAAGCGCCCGCGCCGCCACCACGTCATGCCGAGCACGTCGGAGTATCGCTTCGCGCGCTATGTCGAAGACTGGCGGCAGCGGGTCGAGAAGATCGGCAATGAGCATTACCCCGAAGCGGCGCACGGCAAGCTCTACGGCACACTGCGGCTGACGGTGGCCATCCGCAAGGACGGCAGCGTGGCCGAGGCGGTCGTCGAACAGTCCTCGCAGTCCGAGGTGCTCGATCGCGCGGCTTTGCGCATCGTCAAGCTCGCTGCACCTTATGCTCCGCTGCCGCCCGAGATTGCCCGCGACACCGATATCCTTGAGATCACCCGCACCTGGATTTTCAGCAACGAGCAACTGACCACGCGCGCCGCCGGCGCCGCCAACGACTCACGATGACCGCGCGCAAGAACCACCACCCGCACACCGCGCCGCCCGCGCCGGGCCGCTATGGCGTGATCGGCAATCCGATCGCGCACAGCAAGTCGCCCGAGATTCACACGGCATTTGCCCGGCAGACGCAGCAGAGCATCACCTACGAGCGTCTGCTGGCACCGTTAAACGGCTTCGAGGACTACGCACTCGCCCTGCGCGACGCCGGCTACCACGGCGCCAACGTGACGATCCCGTTCAAGCTCGACGCCGCCAAGCTTGCCGACGACCTCACGCCGCGCGCGCGGCTGGCGGGTGCCGTCAACACGCTCAGGTTCGACGGCGAGAAGATCGTCGGCGACAACACCGACGGCATCGGCTTCGTGCGCGACATCACCGGGCGGATGAAGTTTCAACTGAAGGGCGCCGCGGTCCTGATCCTCGGCGCCGGCGGCGGCGTGCGCGGCTTGATCGGCTCGCTGCTCGAAGAAGAGCCGCGCTGGATCGCGGTGGCCAACCGCACGCACGAGCGCGCGCTGGAACTCGCCGACGAGTTCGGCGTGGAGGCGATCAGCTTCGACGAGGTGCCGGCCGAGCACTTCGACCTGGTGATCAACGGCACCGCGAGCAGCCTGTCGCACGCCGCGCCGCCGATCGACCCCGAGACCTTCGACGACTGCACGCTGGCCTACGACCTCGTCTACGACCCGCGGCCCACGCCGTTCATGGAACTGGCCAAGCGCGGCGGCGCGCGGCACGTGTCCGACGGCCTGGGCATGCTGATCGAGCAGGCCGCCGAGTCGTTTCTGATGTGGCGCGAGGTGCGGCCCGACACGCGGCCGGTGTACAAGGAGCTGCGCCGCCTGCTCGACGCCGAGGCCGCCGCGCCGGTTGCGCCGGCTGCGCCGGGGGCGTGAGCGCGGCGGTCGCGCCGCTGCGGCGCTGGCTGTGGCGCGCCGCGCTGCTCGCAGCACTCGCGCTGCTGGCGCTGCAACTGTGGTTCTTCGGCTGGGTGCTGGTCTGGCGCTGGGTCGACCCGGGCGAGACCGCCTTCATGCGCGCGGAGCTGGCGCGTTTGCAGGAGAAGAACCCCAAGGCGCGGCTGTCGTATCAGTGGGTCGACTACGACCGCATCTCCAATCAGCTCAAGCGCGCGGTGATCTCCGCGGAAGACGCGCGCTTTACTGAGCACGAGGGCGTGGATTGGGAGGCGCTGCAGAAGGCCTACGAGACGAATCTCAAGCGCGGCCGCCCCGCGCGCGGCGGCAGCACGATCTCGCAGCAGTTGGCCAAGAACCTCTTTCTCTCCGGCGAGCGCAGCTATGTGCGTAAGGCGCAGGAGTTGCTGATCACCTGGATGATCGAGCTCCTCTGGGACAAGCGCCGCATCCTGGAGGTGTACCTGAACGTGGTCGAGTGGGGCGAGGGTGTCTTTGGCGCGCAGGCCGCCGCGCGCTACTACTACGGCATCGACGCTGCGCGGCTCGATGCCGAGCGGGCCGCGCGGCTGGCGGCCTACCTGCCCAGTCCCAGGCGCTATGGCCGGCTGCGGTCGAGCCCCTACCTGGACGGACGCACGGCAGCGATCCTGCGTTACATGCCCGGCACATCTGTGCCGTAAGCGGGGCGCGCCTAGAATCCGCGCGCCATGACCGAAGCCCTGCAACACGAACTCGCCACGCCCGCGCGCGACCCGGAGGAGGCGCAGCGTGCGCTCGCCCGCGTGCAGGCGCTGCTGGAAAAGCAGCGGCGCGTCGAGGCGCTGGTCGAGCATGAAGCGGCGCCGTCGGAGCAGAAGCACCAGCTGGTCGAGCAGCTGGTGCACAAGCAGCACCTGGCGGAGTTAAACGGCATCGTCGACCGGCTGCATCCGGCCGACATCGCCTACATCCTCGAAGCGCTGCCGCTCGACGACCGTCTGGTCGTGTTGGACAGCGTGAAGGCCGATCGCGACGGCGAGATCCTGCTGGAAGTCTCCGACGCGGTGCGCGAGACGCTGATCGCGTCGATGGACCGCGAAGAGCTGGTCGATGCGGTCGAAACGCTGGAAGCCGACGAGATCGCCGATCTGGCCGACGATCTGCCGGCCGACGTGGTCGAGGAGGTCAAGCAGGGCCTGACCGCCGAGGAGCGTGCGCAACTGCGCGCGGCGATGTCCTACCCGGAAGAATCGGTCGGCGCGCGGATGGACTTCGAGATGGTGACGATCCGCGACGACGTGACGCTCGAAGTCGTGCTGCGCTACTTGCGCCGCTTCGACGAACTGCCCGATCACACCGACCAGGTGTTCGTGGTCGATCGCGACGACGTGCTCAAGGGCGCGCTGCCGTTGGACCGCCTGCTGATCAACGAGCCGGACACCGAGGTCGCCGCGGTGATGAAGAGCGACATCCTGACGCTGGCGCCGCTCGACGACGCCGGCGAGGCGGCCCAGGCCTTCGAGCGCTACAACCTGGTCTCCGCACCCGTGGTCGACGCCAACGGCCGGCTGATCGGCCGGCTGACCGTCGATGAAGTCGTCGACGTGATCCGCGAGGAAGGCGAAGCCGAAGCGCTCGCCAACGCCGGCCTGCGCGAGGAGGAAGACCTCTTTGCCTCGGTGTGGAACTCGGCCAAGAACCGCTGGCTGTGGCTGGGGGTCAATCTGTGCACGGCGTTTTTTGCCAGCCGCGTGATCAGCGCGTTCGAAGGCACGATCGAGCGCGTGGTCGCTCTGGCTGCGCTGATGCCGATCGTCGCCGGCATCGCCGGCAACTCGGGCAACCAGACCCTGACGTTGCTGGTGCGCTCGCTGGCGCTCGGGCAGGTGACCGGCGTCAACCAACGCCGCTTGGTGACCAAAGAGATCGTGATCGCGCTCTTTAACGGCGCGGTATGGGGGGGGCTCGCCGGGATCGTCGTGTTCCTGCTCTATAGCGACAGCGGCAACGCGCTGCTGCTGGGCGCGTTGATGTTCCTCGCGATGATCCTGAACATGCTCGTCGGCGCGGCGGTCGGGCTGGCGGTGCCGCTGGCGCTGCGCGCGGCGGGGCGCGACCCGGCCATCGGCGGCTCGGTGCTGCTGACCTTCACCACCGACTCGGGCGGCTTCTTCATCTTCCTCGGGCTGGCGACACTCTTCTTCCGCTGAGCGTCTATTTGATCCGGCGGATCGTGTATTCCTCTTGAATCGTGTCCTTGTAGACACTCGCCGGCTGGGAGGCGGCGATGAAGCGCCGCGCGATCTCCTCACCCACGGCGGTGTGCTGGATCACCGAGCCGTTGTCGAATTCGATCTCCAGGATGCGGTTGGCGCGGTCGTAACCGGCCGACTTGATGCCGCCGCGGCGGATCGGTTTGCGTTCGATGGGCATGTCTGCAAAGGCTCCTACAAGCCGAGCTCGCCCCAGATCGCATCGACCCGCGCCTTGACCGCGTCGCTCATGCGGATCGGGCGGCCCCATTCGCGCGTGGTCTCACCCGGCAGCTTGTTGGTGGCGTCGATGCCCATCTTGCTACCGAGTCCCGACACCGGCGAGGCGAAGTCCAGGTAGTCGATCGGCGTGTTGTCCACCAGCACGGTGTCGCGAAGCGGATCGACGCGGGTGGTGATCGCCCAGATCACTTCTTTCCAGTCGCGCGCGTTCACGTCCTCGTCCACCACGACGATGAACTTGGTGTACATGAACTGCCGCAGGAAGCTCCACACGCCGAACATTACCCGCTTGGCGTGGCCGGGGTACTGCTTGCGCATGGCAACCACCGCCATCCGGTAGCTGCAACCCTCGGGCGGCAAGTAGAAATCGACGATCTCCGGAAACGTCCGGCGCAGGATCGGCACGAACACCTCGTTTAGCGCCACGCCGAGCACGGCCGGCTCGTCGGGCGGCTTGCCGGTGTAGGTGGAGTGATAGATCGGGTCGCGGCGGGTCGTGATCCGCTCGATCGTGAACACCGGAAAGCGCTCGACTTCGTTGTAGTAGCCGGTGTGGTCGCCGAATGGGCCTTCCGGCGCGGTCTCGTAGCCGGTCGGGTCGGCGGGGTCGGGCCGCAACGCGCCTTCGAGCACGATCTCGGCCCGTGCCGGCACCTGCAAGTCGTTGCCCAGGCAACGCGCGACCTCGGTGCGGCCACCGCGCAGCAGGCCGGCAAACTGGTACTCGCCCAGACTGTCGGGCACCGGGGTCACGGCGCCGAGGATGGTGGCCGGGTCCGCGCCCAGCGCCACGGCAATGGGAAAAGGCTCGCCCGGCCGCGCCAGCCGGTGGTCGCGGAAGTCCAGCGCGCCCCCGCGGTGCGCCAGCCAGCGCATGATGACCTTGTTGCGGCCGATCACCTGCTGCCGATAGATGCCCAGGTTTTGCCGCTTCTTGTGCGGGCCGCGAGTGACCACCAACCCCCAGGTGATCAGCGGCCCGGCGTCTTCCGGCCAGCAGGTCTGAACTGGCAGCTTGGCCAGATCGACGTCCGCGCCTTCCCAGACGACTTCCTGGCAGGCAGGGCCGCGGACTTCTTTGGGCGCCATGTCCCACAGCGCCGACTTCAACATGGCGACCTTGCCCAGCGCATCGCGTAGGCCCTTGGGCGCTTCGGGCTCCTTTAGCGAAGCGAGCAAATCGCCGATGTCCCGCAGCGCCTCGACGCCCTCGGCCCCCATGCCCAACGCCACCCGGCGCGGAGTGCCGAAGAGATTGCCCAGTACCGGGATCGTATGGCAGGTCGGCCGCTCGAAGAGAATCGCCGGACCACCCGAGCGCAGCGTTCTGTCGCAAATCTCTGTCATCTCCAGGCAAGGAGAGACTTCAGCGGTGACACGTTTTAGCTCTCCACCGGGTTCGAGCTTGCTGACGAAGTCGCGAAGGTCGGAATACTTCATCTATTTGTTGCGTTGCGACAGAAGCAGCTTTGTCCGCCGCGAGATGTTACGTCATGAAAATCAAATGCTTAGTAAAAATACCGTGCTTGAGGCCGGAATTCACCCTGGGATTTCCTCAGGTCGGCCGAATTGACCTGGGGGCTGAGTCCATGGAGAATCCGCCCCGCCATTTGGCCTTCGTGCTCCGCAGTGTGAAGCCGGCCCCGGAAACTTCCGGGCGGTTGGAGACGAAGAAGCGGGCCGCCGGGGCCTGCGGTTGCAAAGGGCGTACGCCCGTCCCGGAATCGCCCCGGCGCTGCGCCAGCAGGTGCGCGTCGGAGTCCAAGCAAGCGGCCGCCGGCGCGCGTGGGTGCCGCGGCTTCCGTACCAACCTGTGAGTGAGGACTCTTCGGCTTTGCCAAGCCGTTGGCCGCTCAGCATAAGGAGGCACGCATGAGTCATGCCACGGATTATGCGCTTCAAGGGGTGTCGCGGGCGGCTGCCGTCGCGCGACTGATGTGGTTCGACCTGCTGCGCGGGGCGGTGATCGCCTCGCGCGCGTTGTTGATGGCGGTCGGGGTGGCTGCGCTCGCGGTCGGCGCCGCGGCGGTCGGACACGCGCCGCTGCGGGATCAGTTGACCGAGCAGTTGCCGTCGATCTGGGCGGCGGTGCAGCCGGCCAAAGCGGACGCGGCGCCTGAGCAGGCAACTGCGGTCGCCGAGCCGCCGGCACTGGCCGTCGGCGATGCCACCGCAGCGCACGCACTGACGGCGCGCGAACAGAATCACGTCACCCAGTATCTGGCGCGCCGCTATCGCGTGGCCGACGAGGCCATGCGCAACCTCGTTGCCGCGGCCTACCGCAGTGCGGTCGATCTGCAACTGGACCCGCAACTGATCCTGGCGGTGATGGCGGTCGAGTCCGCCTTCAACCCGTTTGCCGAAAGTTCGGCCGGCGCCCAGGGCCTGATGCAGGTGATGACGCACGTGCACAGCCGACGCTTCGTCCCGCACGGCGGCGACCATGCGGCGCTCGATCCGATCGCCAACATTCAGGTCGGCTCGACCATTCTCAAGGAGCTGATCAAGATCGGCGGCTCGGTCGAGCGCGGCTTGCAGTTGTACGTCGGCGCCGGCAATCTGCCCGACGACGGCGGTTATGCGCAAAAAATCATGACCGAGAAGAACCGGATCGCGCTGGCGGCCGCCGGCCGGGTCGACGCCGCGCTGCGCGGTTCTGCGCCACCGGCGCCGCCTGCGGCCTCCGCCACGCCTACGGCCGCTCAGCCGGCCGAGGCCAAGCCCAAGGCAGCGCCGGAAGCCTGACCGGGCCGCAGGTACGCCCGCATCCGCGCGACCGCCTCGCGCAAGCGCTCGAGGCTGGTCGCGTACGAAATCCGCACCCAGCGCTGCGGCTCGGCGGTGCCGAAGTCGCGCCCCGGCACCAGGCACACACCGGTGTCGCGCAGCAGACGGAAGGCGAACTCCCAGCTGTCGTCGGTGAGCGCGCTCACGTCCGCATAGATGTAGAACGCGCCATCGGGCGCGACCGGCACGCGCAGGCCCAGGCCGGGCAGTTCCGCCAGCAGGTAGTCGCGCCGCCGCTTGAACTCGGCGCGGCGCTTTTCATAGATGGCGATCGACTCGGTCGCGAAGCAGGCAAGCGCTGCGTGCTGCGCCACCGCCGACGGGCAGATGTACAGGTTCTGCGCCAGCCGCTCCAGATCCGCGACCATGGAGGCCGGCGCCACCAGCCAGCCCAGCCGCCAGCCGGTCATGTTGAAGTACTTGGAAAAGCTGTTGAGCACGATCGCCTCGTCGTCCAGCGCCAGCGCCGTGGTCGGGGCGCCGTCGTACGACAGTCCTTGGTAGATCTCATCAACGACGACGAACCCGGCCCGCTCGCGCACGGTGGCGAGCAACTCGCGCAGCGTCGCCGTGCGGATCGCGGTGCCGGTCGGGTTCGACGGCGAGTCGAGCAGCACGCCGCGGGTGGCCGCGGTCCAGTGAGCCCGCACCATCGCCGGCGTCAACTGAAAGCGCGTTTCCGGCCCGCAGGGCACGAGCCGCGCGCGGCCGTCGAACGCGGCAGCGAAGTGGCGGTTGCAGGGGTAGCTGGGGTCGGGCATTAGCACTTCGCCATCGCGCTCCAGCAGCGCGGCGAAGGCGAGCAGCAGCGCTGCCGAGGCCCCGGCGGTGACGATCACCCGCTGCGGATCGACCTCGATGCCATAGAAGCTCGCGTACCAACCGGCGATGGCGGCGCGCAGCGCGGGCAGGCCGAGCGCCGGTGTGTACTGGGTGGCGCCGCGGGCGATGGCGTCGGCGGCAGCGGCCTGCACGGCCGGCGGCGCGGTGAAATCCGGCTCGCCGATGCTCATGTGGATCACTGAGCGGCCCTGCGCCTCCAGTTCGGCGGCGGCCTTGGCCACCTCCATCACGTAGAACGACGCGATCGCGCCGGTGCGCGTGGCCAAGCTTGGCATCGGGATGACCCCTCTCGAATCGGCGCCCGATTGTAGGGAGCCAGGGGCGGAAAGTTAGCGACCGCTCCTGCGTCGGCGCCGGGCAAAAAAGAGCCTGTCGCTTGAACGCACCCAAACTCGGCTGAGGAGGGAGGGAGGAGAGGCACCGACTAAGGGCTGTCCGCGTCCAAGCTCGTGACAAGCTCGGAAGCACCAATAGTATCCGGCGCGCGTCTTTTGTCAATGCTTTGTCTTGGACAAAACCGCCAGGGCGACGCGGGCAGTTTGGCTTGGGCAGTGGCGGCCGCGGCGCCGATAATCGCGGCTCGCACCACCGACAGGATTGCCGATGCCCACCACCGACCCCGCCGACCTACGCCGCGCCGCGCTCGAGTACCACGAGCAGCCGCCGCGCGGCAAGATCGCCGTCACGCCGACCAAGCAGCTGGTCAACCAGCGCGACCTGGCGCTGGCCTATTCGCCCGGGGTGGCGGCGGCGAGCGAGGCGATCCGCGACGATCCGGCCGCCGTGTTCCGCTACACCGCACGCGGCAATCTGGTCGGCGTGGTCACCAACGGCACGGCGGTGCTGGGACTGGGCGCCGTCGGCCCGCTGGCGGCCAAGCCTGTGATGGAAGGCAAGGCGGTGCTGTTCAAGAAGTTCGCCGGGATCGACGTGTTCGACATCGAGATCAACGAGCGCGACCCGGACAAGCTGATCGAGGTGATCGCCGCGCTGGAGACCACTTTCGGCGGCATCAACCTGGAGGACATCAAGGCGCCCGAGTGCTTTTATATCGAGCGCAAGCTGCGCGAGCGGCTGAATATCCCCGTCTTCCACGACGATCAGCACGGCACTGCGATCGTCGTTGGCGCGGCCATCCTGAACGGACTGAAGGTCGCGGGCAAGGACTTGCGGCAGGTCAAGCTGGTGACGAGCGGCGCGGGCGCGGCCGCACTCGCCTGCCTGCACCTGCTGGTCGAACTCGGCGTGCCGCGCGCCAACATCTGGGTGACCGACATCGAAGGCGTGGTCTATGAAGGCCGCACCGTGCTGATGGACGAGGACAAGGCGCGCTTCGCACAGAAGACCGAGGCGCGCACCTTGGCCGAGGTAATCGGCGGTGCCGACATCTTCCTCGGCCTGTCCGCCGGCGGCGTGTTGAAGCCCGAGATGGTCGCGAAGATGGCGCCGCGCCCGCTGGTGCTGGCGCTGGCCAATCCGACGCCGGAAATCCTGCCCGAGCGGGTAGCGGAGGTGCGCAACGACGCGATCGTCGCCACCGGCCGCTCGGACTACCCGAACCAGGTCAACAACGTGCTGTGCTTTCCGTTCATCTTCCGCGGCGCGCTGGACGTGGGCGCCACCACGATCACGCTGCCGATGGAAGTCGCCGCGGTGGAGGCGGTGGCCGCGCTGGCGCAGGAAGAGCAAAGCGACGTCGTCGCCGCGGCCTATGGCATCGGCAACCTGCACTTCGGCCCCGAGTACCTCATCCCCAAGCCCTTCGACCCGCGGCTGATCGTGCGCATCGCGCCGGCGGTGGCCACGGCGGCGATGGCGAGCGGTGTGGCCACCCGGCCGATTGCGGATCTGGACGCCTACCGCGACCAGTTGCAGCACTTCGTCTACCACTCCGGCAACTTCATGAAGCCGATCTTCACGGTGGCGAAGAACGCGGTAGCCGCCGGCGGCAAGAACCGCATCGTCTTTGCCGAGGGCGAAGAAGAACGCGTGCTGCGCGCGGTGCAGGTGGTGGTGGACGAGAAGCTGGCGCGTCCGATCCTTATCGGCCGGCCCGACGTGATCGACAAGCGGCTGGCGCGCTTCGGCCTGCGGATGAAGCCGGGCGCGGACTTCGATCTCGTCAACCCGCAGCAGGATGCCAGATATCGCGACTACTGGGAGACGTATCTGCGCCTCGCCCAGCGCAAGGGCGTGACCGCGCAGTACGCGAAGATCGAGATGCGCCGGCGGCACACGCTGATCGGCTCGATGCTCATTTACAAGGGCGATGCCGACGGCATGGTCTGCGGCACCTTCGGCACGCACGGGCTGCACCTGCATTACGTCGATCAGGTGATCGGCAGGCGGCCGGGGGCCAGCGTCTACGGCGCGATGAATATCCTGATGGTGCCCGACCGGCAACTGGCGATCATCGATACCCACGTCAACATCGACCCGAGCGCCGAGCAATTGGCCGAGATCACCGTGCTGGCGGCCGAGGCGCTGCTGCGGCTGGGCATCGAGCCGCGCGCCGCGCTGCTGTCGCACTCCAACTTCGGCTCCAGCAATGCGCCCTCGGCGCTCAAGATGCGGCAGGCACTCGACCTCGTGCGCGCGCGGATGCCTAGCCTGCAAGTCGATGGCGAGATGCACGCCGACTGCGCCATCGACGAGTCGATTCGCGCATCGATCATGCCCGACTCCACCCTGCGCGGCGACGCCAACCTGCTGGTCTGCCCGGACATCGACAGCGCCAACATTGCTTACAACCTGCTCAAGACCGCCGCCGGCAACAATGTGGCGATCGGGCCGTATTTGCTCGGCGCGGCGCGGCCGGTGCACATCCTGACTGCCTCGGCGACCGTGCGGCGGATCGTCAACATGGCGGTGCTGGCCGTGGTGGACGCCAATGCGCCGGGGGCGGTGTAGCCGATGACGCGACACGCGTCGGCCTGGCTGCGCGCCGCGTCGGTGGCGCTGGCCTTGGCGCTGGGCGCGAGCGGTGCGGCTGCGCGCGACGACCGCCCACCGACCAAGCCGATCCCGGAAGTCTCGCTTTCCGCGCTGCCGAAGGAAGCGCGCAGCACGCTGGACCTGATCAAGCGCGGCGGCCCGTTTCCGTATCGCAAGGACGGCACCGTGTTCCAGAACCGCGAGCGACTGCTGCCGCTCCAGCCGCGCGGCTACTACACCGAGTACACGGTGCCCACCCCCGGCGAGCGCGACCGCGGCGCGCGGCGTATCGTTGCCGGCGCCGGTGCCGGCGGCAACCCCGCCACCAGCGGCAAGTACTACTACACCGGCGACCACTACCGCAGCTTCCAGCGCATCCGCGAATAAGCCATGCCGCAGCGCCTGCCGACCCAACTCGACGATCTGCCGTCCAACGCCGTGCTGCCGCTCGGTGTGATCGAAGTGCACGACCTGCGCCGCTGGGCGCAGGACGCCGGGCACCGCTTCGTGTTTGCCGACTTGCAGGGGTGCAGCGACAAGGCCGGCGTGCTGCGCGCCATCGGCCAGGCCTTCGACTTCCCGCGCTGGTTCGGCGCCAATCTCGATGCCTTGTACGACTCGCTGACGGACCTGCCCGATGCGCCCGGCTACGTCGTCTTGCTCGACGATCTGCCGTATACCAAGCTCTTCGGCGCCGAGGAGCGCGACGCCGTGCTCGAAGTGTTCCGCGATGCGACCGAGGCACTCGCCGACCGCGGGGTCGCGTTTCGCGTGCTTTACTGCTGACGCGGCGCCAGCTGTTTCCAAAGGAACGTAAACGCCTGCGCCCACATCTTGGCGCTTTGCTCGTTGTTGGCGGCGCCGCCGTGCCCGCCTTCGATGTTCTCGAAGTACAGCACATCGTGCCCCTGTTCGCTCATGCGCGCGGCCATCTTGCGGGCGTGGCCGGGGTGCACGCGATCGTCGCGGGTGGATGTCACGAGAAAGATGCGCGGGTACTTGGCGTCCTTCTTTACGTTCTGGTAGGGCGAGTAGCGGGCGATGAACGCACGCTCTTCCGGCTTGTCGGGGTCGCCGTACTCGGCGATCCACGAGGCGCCGGCCAGCAGCTTGTGATAGCGCAGCATGTCGACGAGCGGCACCTGCGCGACCACGGCGCCGAAGAGCTCGGGCCGCTGCGTCATCACGCTGGTCACCAGCAGGCCGCCCTGGCTGCCGCCCATGATCCCCAGATGTTTCGGCGAGGTGATGCCGCGCTTGATCAGGTCTTCGGCCACGGCCTCCATGTCGTCCCAAGTGCGTTGCTTGTTCTCCTTCTGCGCGGCGCGATGCCACTCGGGGCCGAACTCGCCGCCGCCGCGCAGGTTGGCCAGCACGAACACCCCGCCCGGCTCGAGCCAGCCCTTGCCGATCACGCCGGAGTAGCGCGGCAGCTCGGATACCGTAAAGCCGCCGTAGCCGTAAAGCAGCGTCGGGTTGCGGCTGTTGAACTCGGTGCCCTTGCGCATCACGACGAAGTACGGGATCTTGGTGCCGTCGCGGCTCACCGCTTCGAACTGCTGTGTGACCAAGCCCGTCGCGTCGAAAAACCGCGGCGCGGTCTTCAGCGCCGGTGCCGCCGCACCGCCCACCGTGCGCCAGTGCAGCGTGGTCGGCGTGGTGAAGTCCTGCACGGTGTAGAAGTAATCGTCGTTGGCCCAGGTGGTGCCGATCACGTCCAGCCGCGCGTTGTCGGCTGCTGGCACCAGGCTGCGCTGCCAGGCCTTGCCGTCATAGCGCAACTCCCATAACCGGCCGCGCACGTTGTCCAGCTCCGTCAGCAGCACCGCGTTCTTGGTGGTGTGCACGTCGTCCAGGCTCGTGCGCGGTCCCGGCGCGTACAGCAGCTCGAAGTCGCGCGCACCCTTCATGAACGCGTCGAACTTGATCGCCAGCAACGCACCGCCGGGCAGCTCGCGCCCGCCGGCCGTCCACGGCGTGCGGGTGCGGATCAGCAGCCAGTCGGCAAACGGGATCGGCTGCGCGTCGCGCGGGATTTCCAGCCGCACGAGCTTGCCGTCCACGCGGACGAAGTACTCGCTGTTCCAGAAGGCGATGGCGCGCTCGACCCAGTCGCGCCGTGTGCCGGACTCGCGCTCCGACCAGGCGGACACCGCCACGTCGGTGGGTTGCCCTTCGAACACGATCGGCGACTGCGACGCGATCGTGCCGCGCTTCCACTCGCGCACCACGCGTGGGTAGCCGGACGTCGTCTTCTCGTGCTCGCCAAAGGCCGCGGCGAGCCACAGCGTGTCGGCATCTTTCCACTTGGCTTCCTGCTTGTCTTCGCCCATCACGAAGCCGCTGTCGGCGAGCAGCAGGCGCATCTCGGTGAGGTCGAACTCGCGCAGCACCACCGCGTCGGCGCCGCCGCGCGACAGCGCGATCACGCAGCGCCGGTATGGTTGCTTGGGTGTGTCGGGCCGCAGGCACTCGACACCTCTCCACACCCAGTTTTCGCCCTCGCGGTTGGCCAGCGCATCGAGGTTCAGCAGTTCTTCCCAGCGCGGATTACGGCTGCGGTATTCGTCCAGTGTGGCGCGGCGCCAGAGGCCGCGCGGGTTGCGCTCGTCGCGCCAGAAGTTGTAGACGTGCTCGCCCATCTGCGTGCCGAACGGGATGCGCTCGCGCGAGTCCAGGATCGCCAGCAGGTTCTTGCGCAGTGGCTCGTAGCGTGGATCGGCCTTGAACTCAGCCTCGCTTTTGGCGTTGCGCTCGCGCACCCAGGCGAGCGCCTTGTCGCCCTGTATGTCTTCGAGCCACAGGTACGGGTCGTCGGTTTGGGCGAGAGTCGGGGCGGCGATGAACACGAGGGCAAGGGCGAGCGTGGCAAGGCGCATGACGGTGGGGGACGGTGGAGCTTTGGGGCGAGGGGCGCAACGATAACGCGGCGCGCTGTCGGCTATTCTCGCCGCGACCATGCGCCGCGCACTTGCCGTTTTCGGTCTGCTCGCCATTTTGCTGCCCGCCGCCGCGTGCGCGCAGCAGGTGACGGTGTTTGCCGCGTCCAGCCTGCAAAACGCCTTCGAGGACGTGGCACGCCTTTATCAACAGCAGACCGGACGCGCGCCGCGGCTGTCGTTCGCGGCCTCCAGCGTGCTGGCGCGGCAGATCGAGCAGGGCGCACCGGCGGCGATTTTCGCCAGCGCCGACGAACAGTGGATGGACTACCTGCAAACGCGGCAGCTGATCGTGGCCGACACGCGGCGCGCGCTGCTGGGTAACCGGCTGGTGCTGGTGGTGCCGGCGGCGAACCCGGTGCGCGCGGAGTTGAAGCCCGGCTTCGACCTCGCCGCGCTGCTCGGCGCCGACGGCCGCTGGGTCACCGGCGACCCGACCAATGTGCCGGTCGGCCGCTACGCGCAGCAGGCGTTGACTGCCCTGGGCGCCTGGGCCGCCGCGGAGAAGCGCCTGGTGCGGGCCGAGAACGTACGCGTCGCACTCGCCTTCGTCGAGCGCGGCGAGGCGGCCGCGGGCGTGGTCTATGAGACCGATGCCGCCGTCACGCCCAAGGTGCGGGTGGCGGGCGTCTTCCCGGCCGACAGCCACGCGCCGATTGTCTACCCGGTGGCGATCATCGCCGGCCACGACAGCCCGTCCGCGCGCGAGCTGCTGCGCTATCTGCAAGGGGCGGAGGCGGCGGCGGTGTTTCGCAAGTACGGTTTCAGCGTGCGTTGAGTGACTTCCCGGTGTCCGGCGCTCACGCCTCCACCCCAGCCCTCCCCCGCGCAGCGGGGGAGGGAGCGAATGCGCATGCTCCCGCGATCGCGCGGGAAGGGACACTCCCTCCCCCGCTTGCGGGGGAGGGCTGGGGTGGGGGCGCTGGCTGCCACGCGCGGGCGTGGAGCCCCCGTTGCTAACCCCTGCCGAACTCGACGCGCTGCGCGTCAGCGTGCAAGTGGCCACCGCCGCGGTGGCCTTCAGCCTGCCGCTGGCGGTCGCGGCCGCGTGGCTGCTGGCGCGGTTCGACTTCCCCGGCAAGACGCTGCTCGATGCCTTCGTCCACCTGCCGCTGGTGCTGCCGCCGGTGGTGGTCGGCTACTTCCTGCTGCTGCTCGGCACCAAGGGGCCGCTGGGCGGCTGGCTGTACGAGCAGTTCGGCCTGCGGCTGATCTTCACCAAGACCGGTGCGGCGGTGGCGGCGGCGGTGATGTCGTTTCCGCTGATGGTGCGCGCGATCCGGCTGGCGCTGGAGGCGGTCGACCGCGGTCTGGAGTTCGCCGCGCGCACGCTGGGCGCGAGCCGGCTCGACGTGTTTGTCACCGTCACGCTGCCGCTGATGCTGCCGGGGATTCTGTCCGGCGCCATCGTCGCCTTTGCCGCTGCGCTCGGCGACTTTGGCGCCACGATCACCTTCGTCGGCAACATTCCGGGGGAGACGCAGACGCTGTCGCTGGCGATCTACAGCATCGCGCAGACGCCGGATGGCGAGGCCGCGGCGCTGCGGCTGGTGCTGATCGCGCTGGCGCTGTCGCTCGCCGCGCTGGCGATTTCCGAATGGACCGCCCGCCGCGTGCGGCGTTGGCTGGGGCGCGGATGAGCGAGCCGCGCCTGTCCATCGACGCGCGGCTGCGGCTGGGCGGCTTTGCCTTCGGCTGCGCGCTCGATCTGCCGCTGGCGGGTGTCACCGCCGTGTTCGGCCCGAGCGGCGCCGGCAAGACCACGCTTATCAACCTGCTCGCCGGCCTGCTGCGGCCGGACGAGGGACGCATCGCCGTGGGCGACGCGGTCTACTGCGACTGCGCGGCCGGACGCTTTCTGCCGATCGAGCGGCGCGCGCTCGGCGTGGTGTTTCAGGACGCGCGGCTGCTGCCGCACTACACGGTCGAGGGCAATCTGCGCTACGGCCTGCGGCGCGCAGGGGCGCGGCCGCCGGTGGCGGATTTCGACCGCGTGGTGGAACTGCTCGGGCTGGCGGCGCTGCTGCGCCGGCGCCCGCATGCACTGTCGGGTGGAGAGCGCCAGCGGGTGGCACTCGGCCGCGCCCTGCTCGCACAGCCGCGGCTGCTGCTGATGGACGAGCCGCTCGCCTCGCTCGATGCGCCGCGCAAGGCGGAAATCCTGCCCTACATCGAGCGCCTGCGCGACGCCGTCCGCGTGCCCATCGTCTACGTCAGCCATGCGCTGGACGAAGTGCTGCGGCTCGCCAACTCGCTGGTCGTGCTCGATCGCGGCGCGGTGGTGGCGGCCGGTGCCATCGACGCAGTGTTGCTCGAGCCGGCGGTTGCGCGCTTTGTGCCGAGCGCGGAAGCGGGCACGCTGCTGCACGCGGTGGTCGCCGCGCAGGAGCCGCGCCACGGGCTGACGCGGCTGGCAGCGAACGGCTTGACGCTGCGCGTGCCGCAGATCGATCTGCCCGTCGGCACCCCGCTGCGAGTGCGCGTGCCGGCGCGCGACGTGGCGCTCGCCTTGTCCGAGCCGCACGACGTGTCGGTGGTCAACCGCTTTGCCGCCACGGTGGAGGCGGTGCACGTGCTCGATGCCACCTACGTGGACGTGCGCGTCGTCGCCGCCGACGGCCTGCGCCTGCACGCCCGCATCACCCGCGAGGCGCGCGAGCGGCTAGCACTTGTCGAGGGGATGGCGGTGTGGTGCCTCATCAAGTCGGTGGCGCTGGATGCAGCGACGGCGCTGCTGGTGCGTGAGCCGGGCGTTGAGGGAGAGATCGAAACGCGCTAGCGACGAGCGAGTGACCTTGCCCCCGAAAAACGTATCCCTTGCTGCGTGGTTCAATTTGGGCAAGGAGGTCGGAAATGAGGAAGACGAGGGCACGATACACGCTGGAGTTCAAGCAGGAGGCGGTGCGGCTGGTCGAAGGCGGGCAGAGCATCG
>JAJTHJ010000117.1 GCA_021298875.1 Burkholderiales bacterium
AGCCCGCTGGGCACCCGTGTGGGAGGCGCGCGGCTACGCGCAGCCGTCGATGGACGCCAGCAAGCCCAGCTTCACGATCCAGCTGCCGCCGCCCAACGTGACCGGCGTGCTGCACATGGGCCACGCGTTCAACCAGACGATCATGGATGCGCTGGTGCGCTACCACCGGATGCGGGGTTTCAACACGCTGTGGGTGCCGGGCGTGGATCACGCGGGCATCGCCACACAGATCGTGGTCGAGCGGCAACTGGAGGCGCAGGGCGTGTCGCGCCACGAGCTGGGACGCGCGGAGTTCGAGCGCCGCGTGTGGGCGTGGAAGGAGCAGTCCGGCGGCACCATCACGCAACAGATGCGCCGGCTCGGCGCCTCGGTGGACTGGTCGCGTGAGTACTTCACGATGGACGATAAGCTCTCGCCGGTCGTGGTCGAGACCTTCGTGCGGCTTTACGAGCAGGGGCTGATCTACCGCGGCAAGCGGCTCGTCAACTGGGACCCGGTGCTGAAGACCGCCGTATCCGACCTCGAAGTCGTGGCCGAGGAAGAAGAAGGCAAGCTTTATCACCTGCGCTATCCGCTGGCCGACGGCAGCGGCCACGTGGTGGTCGCCACCACGCGGCCCGAGACGATGCTGGGCGACACCGCGGTGATGGTGAATCCCGAGGACGAGCGCTACACGCACCTCATCGGCAAGCGGGTAAAGCTGCCGCTGGCCGAGCGCGAGATCCCGGTGATCGCGGATGCTTATGTGGACCGCGAGTTCGGCACCGGTGTAGTCAAGGTCACGCCGGGGCACGACTTCAACGACTACGCAGTGGGGCAGCGGCACGGGCTACCGACGATCAACGTCTTCACGCTCGATGCGCAGATCAACGACGAGGCGCCAGCCAAGTACCGCGGGCTGGATCGCTTTGCCGCGCGCGAGGCGGTGCTGGCCGATCTGCAAGCGCTGGGCCTCGTGGAGAAGATCGAGAAGCACGTGCTCAAAGTGCCGCGCGGCGACCGCACGGGTGTGGCGATCGAGCCCATGCTGACCGACCAGTGGTTCGTCGCGATGGGCAAGCCGGCGCCGGCAGGCACGCTCTTCCCCGGCAAGAGCCTGGCGCAAGTGGCCACCGAAGTCGTGCGCGATGGACGCATCCGCTTCGTGCCGGAGAACTGGGTCAACACCTACTTCCACTGGATGGAGAACATCCAGGACTGGTGTATCTCGCGCCAGCTGTGGTGGGGCCACCAGATTCCCGCGTGGTACGACGAGGAAGGCAAGGTGTATGTGGCGCGCAGCGAGGCCGATGCACAAGCGCAGGCCGGCGCCGGCAAGCGTCTGACGCGCGATGCCGACGTGCTGGACACCTGGTTCTCTTCCGCGCTGGTCTGCCATTCCACGCTCGGCTGGCCCAAACCGACGCGCGAGCTGGAGATGTTCCTGCCGTCCTCGGTGCTCACCACCGGCTACGAGATCATCTTCTTCTGGGTCGCGCGGATGATCACGATGACGATGCACTTCACCGGCAAGGTGCCGTTCGAAGTCGTCTACATCCACGGCATGGTGCGCGATGCCGAGGGCCGCAAGATGTCCAAGTCCGAGGGCAACACGCTCGACCCGGTGGACTTGATCCAGGGCATCGGGCTGGAGGAACTGGTCGCCAAGTCCACCACCGGGCTGCGCCGCCCGCAGGACGCACCGAAGATCGAGCAGCGCGTGCGCAAGCAGTTTCCCGAAGACATGCCCGCCTATGGCGCCGACGCGCTGCGGCTGACGATGGCCAGTTACGCCACGCTCGGCCGCAACGTGAACTTCGACACCAAGCGCTGCGAGGGCTACCGCAACTTCTGCAACAAGCTGTGGAACGCCACCCGGTTTGTGCTGATGAACTGCGAAGGCAAGATGCCCGCGGCGAGCGATACGGTCGAGTTGTCCTTCGTCGACCGCTGGATCCGCGGCGAACTGCAACGCGTAGAGGTCGAAGTCGAGCGCGGCTTTGCCGAGTACCGGCTGGACAACGTGGTCAACGCGATCTACGCCTTCGCGTGGAACGAGTACTGCGACTGGTATCTGGAACTCGCCAAGGTGCAGTTGCAAACCGGCAGCCCTGCGCAGCAAGCCGGCACGCGCCGGATTCTGGTGCGCGTGCTGGAGGCGCTGCTGCGGCTGGCGCACCCGATCGCGCCCTTCATCGCCGAAGAACTGTGGCAGACGGTGAGTGTGCACGCGGACAAGCGCCGCGCCGACGAACAAACGTCGGTGATGATCCAGCCTTACCCCAAAGCCCAGCCGGAGAACATCGATCCGCAGGCCGATACACAGGCCACGCTCTTGAAGCGTCTGATCGACGCCTGCCGCAACCTGCGTGGCGAAATGAACCTGTCGCCGGCGCTCAAGGTGCCGTTGGCAGCGAGCGGCCCGGCGGAAATGCTCAATGCCTTTGCGCCCTATCTGGCCGCGCTCGCTCGCCTGTCGCGCGTCGATGTGGTTGCCGATGCCACGCAATCGAGCGCTGCTGCCGCGCCGGTCGCCGTGGTCGACGACTTCAAGCTGATGCTGGCGGTCGAAGTCGACGTCGCCGCCGAGCGCGAACGCCTGGCCCGCGAAATCGCGCGGCTCGAAGGCGAGATCGCCAAGGCGCAGGCGCAACTGGCCAACCCGAGCTTCGCGGACCGCGCCCCGGCTGCCGTAGTCGAGCAGATGCGCGAACGGGTGCAGAAGTTCAGTGCCACTCTCGCCAAAGTGCAGCAGCAAGCGACACAGCTCGCCAACTGACCGCCGCAAATCGAACCGACATCCAACCGCAGCCGGCGTGCCGGCGCTAAACCGGGCTGGCCACCATCGTCACCGTGTCGATGTAATTGCGCGCCGGAAAGGTCTGCGGCATCGCCGTGTCCAGATTGACGTGGAACTTGAGATTCCCGCCGCCGCATGCGCCCGCTCCAGACACCGTATTGCCGGCAGTCACGGTCGCGGTGAAGCTGTTGCCGCTTTGGGTATTGCCGATGATGTTGTTGTTCGACGCCAAGGCCAGGCGAGCCGTGTAGTCGAGCAGATCGTTGCTGGCGGTCTTGAGCAGCCAGCGGCTCACCGGATTGGCGCTTGCCCCGTTGGCCGAGGTGACGGTGATCGACATGGCGCCGCTGTACGTGTCGATTGCGCAAAAGTACATCGTCGCCCCGGGATAGGTAGCGTCGACTTCGGAGCGCGTCGCATTTGTCAGGGTCATGTCGACCACGTTCAGAATCTGCACCTGGCGCGGCAGGACCGGGCCTTGTGCGGTGATGCCAAAGTCGGCCGTGGACGTCGATCCCAGTTGACCCTGATTGGCCGCCATCGCCGCGGCGGACCCGAAAGCGAAAGCCAGCATCCCGTACCTTCCGGTCTTCATCACAGCTCCTCCTCTTCAAGCTACGACCCGGACAAGCCGGCGGCAGAACGAGGTCGTAGATCGCCGGACAGCGTGCCATATTGCCTCGCGCACTGCGGGCTGCACGCTGTCGGGCGTGACAGGCCGCGGGCCGATCGAGTTTGCCGACTCAGGACGTAGTCCGTCTCTGCGGCAGAAGGCCGTTTACCGCACCGGCACCACGATCCCCGGCGCCAGCGGGATGTCCTCGACCACGGTCACGCCGGTCACGTAGTGGCGAGTCTCGCCAAAGCAGGTGGTCGGCAGCCCGACTTTCTCGTCGTAGTGCAGCGACACGCGCTTGCCCATCACCTTGTTGATCTGCTCGGCCACCGGGTCGTCCCACACGGTGAAGAGGAACTTCTCGGGCGCGGCGCCAGGCATCGTGACCATCGCGATCTCGCCCTCCCAAGTCTTGCATAGCCAGCCCTTCTTGGAGAACTTCTGCACCCAGCCGGCGCGCTCGCCGGTCGAGTAGTTCCAGTTCAGCACCGCCGCGAAGTAGCCAGCAACGAGCAGCGCCAACACGACCAGCGCGGCGATGAACTTGCCCATCAGCGCCGCTTCAGAAAGTGAATGAACTCGCGCTCGACGGTGAACTGCGCGAGCAGCTCGTTGCCGGTCTGCCGCGCAAACGCCTGGAAGTCGCGCATCGAACCGGGGTCGGTGGCGACGATCTTCAGCACCTGACCGCTGGTCAGATCGGCGAGCGCCTTCTTGGCGCGCAGGATCGGCAGCGGGCAGGTCAGGCCGCGGGTGTCGATTTCGCGGTCGAAGGCGGGCGCGTCGGCGGACATGTGGTCAACGGCTCGGAAGGTCGAGAAAGTGTACCGGCAGGTCGCGCGCACGCAGCCAGTCGGCCATCGCGAGCCCGGTCGCCACCGGCCAGGGCCGCACCTTTTCCGGCGCGATCAGCTTGACCTCGGCAAGCTCCTCCGACAACCGCACCTCGCCGCGCGCCGGCACGTGGTAGCCGATGATGACCTGATTGCGCCGTGCGAAGTCGTATACGCCGATCAGGTGGGCGGCCAGCGGTTCGAGCGAAGTCTCTTCGCGCACCTCGCGCATCACCGCGTCGGCGGGCGACTCGTCGCGCTCCAGAAAACCGGTGACCAGCGCGAACATGCCCTGCGGCCAGGCCGCATTGCGCGCGAGCAGCACCTGGCCGTCGAGTTCGATCACCGCGGCGACCACCGGTGTGGGGTTGTCCCAATGCACCCAGCCGCAGGCCGGACAGGCGCTGCGCTCGCGGTCGCCGGCGATGCGGCGGGTCAGTGCGGTGGCGCAGTCGGGACAGAACTTGAACGCGGAGTCGATCATCGCTTGCGGTTTGCCGTCGCCCCGGCCCCGGAAAAAAGAACTCCGGGGCAGGCTGCGGCCGGGGCCCAGCGTCTTTCGAGCAGGAGTCGCTGGGCCCCGGCCTGCGCCGGGGCGACAACCGTTAACCCTTGATCGGAATCAACCGCACCGCCAGCACGCCATCGATGGCCGCCAGCGCATCGACTGCAGCGGCGGGAATCGGGCTGTCGACATCGACCAGCGTGTAGGCCACCTCGCCGCGCGACTTGTTGACCATGTTGTGGATGTTCAGGCCCGCCTGGGCGAGCGCAGTGGAAATCTGCCCGAGCAGATTGGGCACGTTGGCATTGGCCACCGCCACGCGGTACGGCGACTCGCGCGCCATCTCCACGTTGGGGAAGTTCACCGCGTTGACGATGCTGCCCTCTTCCAGATACGCGCGCAGTTGATCGACCACCATCACGGCGCAGTTGTCCTCGGCCTCGGCGGTGGAGGCGCCCAGATGCGGGAAGGCGACCACGCCCGGCACGCCGAGCAGCGCGGCGTTGGGGAAGTTGGTCATGTAGCTCTTGATCCGACCCGCCGTGAGCGCGGCAGCCACCGCGGCGTCCTCGACCAGCGCATCGCGCGCAAAGTTCAGCAGCACCGCGCCGGGCTTGAGCGCGGCAATGCGCGTCTCGTTCAACAGGCCGCGGGTGGCCGGCAGCAGCGGTACGTGAAGGCTGACGAAGTCGGACTGCTTGAGCAGTTCTTCGATGCTGTTGGCGCGGCGCACGCTCGCCGGCAGGCGCCAGGCGGCGTCCACGGTGATCTCGGGGTCGAAGCCGATCACCTTCATGCCGAGCTTGAGCGCGGTGCCCGCAACCAGCGAGCCGATCGCGCCCAGACCCACGACGCCCAGCGTGCGGTTGGGCAGTTCGATCCCGGCGAACTGCTTCTTGCCGTCTTCGACCTGCTTGTCCAGATCGGCGGCGCGCGGGTCGAGCGCGCCCACGTAAGCCAGCGCCGGCAGCAGATTGCGCGCGGCCATCAGCAGCGCGGCCAGCACCAGCTCCTTGACCGCATTGGCATTGGCGCCCGGCGCGTTGAAGACCGGCACGCCGCGCTTGGAAAGTTCCACCACCGGGATGTTGTTGGTACCGGCGCCCGCGCGGCCGATGGCGCGCACGCTGGCGGGCATCGCCATCTTGTGCATGTCGGCCGAGCGGACGAGGATCGCGTCGGGTGCGTCGAACTGCTTGCCGACCTGGTAGCGCGAGGCCGGCAGCCGGTCGAGGCCGAGCGGCGAGATCGCGTTCAGGGTGAGGATGCGGTAGGGGGTCATGGGGCGGTCGCTTGCCGGGGAAAGATGCCGGCACTGACAGACGTGCATCGTAGCGGCCCCGCTGCCGGACGAGCGGCCGGCGCGGCGCCGGCAGCCGTACCGATTTCTTGCCCCATCGCAAAACCCGCCGCGCGCGCCGCTGCTACGGTGCCTCCCATGTCCGCGCCCGCCCCCAGTTTCGACCTGCTGCGGCGTGCGCTGGCCGCGTTCATTCCCCCGACGCGGCTGGTGACCGATCCGCTGCGCCGGTTGGCGTGGGGGACGGACGCGAGCTTCTACCGGCTGGTGCCGCAGATCGTTGCGGTGGTGGACAGCGAAGACGAAGTGCGCCGGCTGCTCGCCGCCTGCGCCGCGCACAACTCCCCCGTCACCTTCCGCGCCGCCGGCACCAGCCTGTCCGGGCAGGCAGTCTCCGACTCCGTGCTGGCCGTGCTCGGCGACGGCTGGCGCGGCGCGCAGGTGTTGGACGGCGGCGCGCGCATCCGCGTGCAGGCCGGCGTGATCGGCAGCCACGCCAACCGCTTGCTGGCGCCGTACAACCGCAAGATCGGCCCCGATCCGGCGTCGATCGACTGCGCCAAAGTGGGCGGCATCGCCGCCAACAACGCCAGCGGCATGTGCTGCGGCGTGGCAGAGAACAGCTACCACACGCTGGCGGGGATGCGGCTGCTGCTCGCCGACGGCACGCTGCTCGATACCGAAGATGCCGCGTCGGTGGCCGCCTTCCGCGCCACGCAGGCGCCGTTGCTGCTCGGTCTGGCGGCGCTCTCCCAGCGCACACGCCGCAACATCGATCTGGCCGCGCGCATCCGCCGCAAGTACCGGATCAAGAACACGACCGGCTACGGACTGAACGCGCTGCTCGACTTCGACGATCCGATCGAGATGCTCACGCATCTGATGATCGGCTCCGAAGGCACCCTGGGCTTCATCTCCAGCGTCACCTACCGCACCGTGGCCGACCATTCGCACAAGGCCACGGCGCTGGTGCTGTTCGAGCACTTGCGCAGCGCCTGCGAGGCGGTGCAGCGGCTGCAAGCCTTGCCGGTGGCGGCGGCGGAACTGATGGACCGCGCGGCACTTGCGAGTGTCGAGCACAAGCCAGGCATGCCGGCGGAGTTGCGCACGCTCGCCGCCGATGGCGCGGGCCTGCTGGTCGAAACGCGCGCCGCGGACCCCGCCACGCTCGCCGCGCAGGTGGTGCAGTTGACGGCCGCGTTGCGCGCAGCCGGCGACACCCTGCCCTTTGCCTTCACAACCGACGCCGCGGAGTGCGCAAAGCTCTGGAAGGTGCGCAAAGGCACCTTCCCCTCGGTGGGCGCGCGCCGCACCGTGGGCGCCACGGTCATCATCGAAGACGTGGCTTTTCCGCTCGAGCGGCTGGCCGACGCCACGCTGCAATTGCAGGCCACCTTGCGCGCGCACGGCTACCACGAGGCGATCGTCTTCGGCCATGCGCTGGCCGGCAATCTGCACTTCTGCTTCACGCAGGACTTTGCCCCCGCTGAGGAAGTCGCCCGCTATGCGCGGCTGATGGAAGCCGTGGCCAAGTTGGTTGTCGAAGACCACGACGGGTCGCTCAAAGCCGAACACGGCACCGGCCGCAACATGGCGCCCTTCGTGGAACTCGAATGGGGGCTGGACGGCGTGCTGCTGATGCACGAGATCAAGGCGCTGTTCGACCCCGCCGGGCTGCTCAACCCCGGCGTGATCCTGACCGACGATGAGCGCGCCCATCTGCAACATCTGAAGCCGCTGCCGCCCGCCGACCCGCTGGTGGACAAGTGCATCGAATGCGGCTTTTGCGAGCCGAACTGCCCTTCCGCCGGACTCACCTTGTCGCCGCGCCAGCGGATCGTCGGCATCCGCGAACTCGCACGCCGCAAGGCCACCGGCGAGGACGCCACCGAGTTACAGACGCTCTACGACTACTCCGGCATCGACACCTGCGCCGCCTGCGGGCTGTGCGCGCTGGCCTGCCCGGTGGAGATCGAAACCGGGCTGCTGATCAAGGCGCTGCGCGGGCAGAAGTTCGGGCCGACCGGCAAGCGCGTCGGCCAGTTCGTCGCCGAGCATTACGGCGCCACCACCGCGGCCGTCAAGCTCGGGCTGGGCGCGGCCGATCTGGCGCACGC
>JAJTHJ010000390.1 GCA_021298875.1 Burkholderiales bacterium
AGGCGAGCATGCTGCGCGCACTCTGCACTGTTCTGCTGGTCGGCGTCTTGAGCGCGCCGACGCTGGCCGCGCCCAAAGCCTCGGCCGTCAGCGGCGAGGGCATCCGCTGGTTCGACGGCGACGCCACCGGCGCGCAGCGCCTGGGCACGCGCTTCCAGGTCGCGGGCTATCCGACGATGATCGTCTTCCGCCCCGACGGCACCGAGGTGATGCGCCTGCCTGGCGAGGTTGATGCCGAGCAGATGGTGCAGGCGCTGGCGTTGGGCACCAACGCCACCCGCCCGGTGCGCGAGCTGCTGGCGCAGGTCGACAAGGGCGCGCCGCTCGCCGTCGCCGACTGGCGGCAGCTCGCCTGGTACTCGTGGGAGACCGATCAGCAAGCGGCCGTGCCCAAGGACCAGGTACCGGCCGTGCTCGCCCGGCTGGCGCAGGCGGTGCCGGCAAGCGCCGGTGCCGCCGCGGCGCGGATCAGGTTGAAGGCGCTGGCGGCCGTGGCCTCCGCGCCGGAGAAAAGCCGCCCGGCGCTGGATCGCGCCGCCGCGGCTGCGCAGTTGAACGCCGTGCTCGCCGACCCCGCCGCGGCGCGCGAGCAGGCGAGCGTGCTGACCGACAGCCCGGACAAAATCGTCGCCTGGCTCACCCCGGCGGGCAGCGCCGAGCGCAGCGCGCTCGCCAGGCAGTGGGACGCCGCGCTCGTCCGGCTTGCCGCCGACCCGAAGCTGTCGCAGTCCGACCGCCTGGGCGTGCAACTGGCGCGGGTGCAACTGGCGCAGTCCGACGCGCTCGGCACCGCCAAGGTGCCGCTGCCGCCCGCGCTGGTGGACGACGTGCGCGTCGCCGCCGCGCGCGCCGACCGCGAGACCACCGACAAGTACGAGCGCCAGGCGGTGATTCCCACCGCCGCCTACGTGCTGCGCGAAGCCGGCCTGATGGCCGAGTCCGACGCGCTGCTCAAGCGCGAGCTCGCCCGCTCGCCGGCGCCGTACTACTTGATGTTGAGCCTCGCCTCCAACGCGCGCGAGCGCGGCGACAAGGCGGCCGCGCTCGACTGGTACGCGCAGGCCTATCGCGGCGCCGTCGGTGCCGCCACCCGCCTGCAATGGGGCGCGACCTGGGTGCGCAACCTGATCGAACTCGCCCCGCAGGACGCACCGCGGATCGAGACCGCCGCGCGCACGGTGCTTGGCGAACTCACCCCCAGCCCGACGAGTTTCTCCGGCCGCAACGCCGCAGTGCTGGAGCGGATGAACCGGCAACTCGCCGACTGGGCCGAGAAGAACGGCCAGTTGTCCGCGCTCGCCCGCCTGCGTGCGCAGGTGCAGCCGCAGTGCGCGCGGCTGCCGGCGGCGAGCGACGAGCTGGCCTTGTGCGATCGGCTGCTGGCGGCGCGGCGGGCGTGAGGCTGGCGGCGCCCGCTGGCGACCGCGGGCCGCATTACTGCTTCGGTTCGGCCAACAGGGTCGCCAGCCGCCAGCGCAAGGCCCGCACGGCCAGCACGCGCGCCAGCCACAGCAGCGCCAGCAAGGCCGGCACGAAGCCCCACCAGCCGGGCGCACCCAACTCGGTCGCCAGCATCGACGCGCCCAGCAGCGTGAACCAGACGAACAGGTTATTGCGTGCGCCGTGCCGGCGCGGCGGCTCGTAGGCGATCAGATCCTCGACGAGCCGCAGGCGCGTGGCCTCGTCCACGTTGGGTACCCGCGCCACCTCGTCGAGCACCCAGCCGCGCGAGACGAGCAGCACGGCGGTGGGGGTGAGGCGGTCGGTCCAGTGCGTTTTCATCGCAAGGTGGCTATCGATTCGGCGCCGGCCCCTGTGTGCAGTCGCGGTAGCACTGCCCCACCGCGCCGGACACGGACGGCGTGCTGCGCGCGAACGACGTGCTCTGGTCGTCCGAATGAAGTGGAATTGGAATTACTTCTTCAGCGTGGCGAGATAGGCGACGACGTCTTCGACTTCCTGCGCGCTGAGCCTGGGGTCGCTCGCGCCGGACTTGTGGAACACCGGCATCTCCTTGCCTTTGGCCACGTTGGCATAGTCGGCGACCGACAGTCGCAACTGCGGCGTCGTGAGGACGGCGCCCACGCCGTCGAGCGACGGCCCTTTGTCGCCGCCCTTGGGCATGCCCTTGTCCGTGATGACGTGGCAGTCCAGGCAAGGAGCCGCGCCGCGGGCGGCAAGCAGCGCCTTGCCGCGAGCGGCATTGCCGGGGGTGCCGGTCAGCGGCTTGGCGATGCCGTCGCTGTCGACCTTATAGGTCGCGGTCTGTGCCGCAGCGCCGGACGCGGCGAACGCCAGCGCCAGCAGCGAAAAGGTTTTGAGCATCCGGATCCTCCGGTGTGGTGCGGGTGCGCACAGTATCGCGTAACGCGCGGCCATACTCATGACGTAGAGAAATCCGCGGCGCCGACCGACAGGCGTGCGAGAACCGCGCCCTCCGCTCGTAGACTGCTGCCGATGGCTTCGCTGTTTGCCCCGCGCCTGGCGTTCGTCGATGTCGAAACCACCGGTACCTCGCCCTCGCGCGAACGCGTGACCGAAGTCGGCGTGGTGCTGGTGGAGGCCGACGGCGCCGAGCGGCGCGTGGCGGAATGGAGTTCGCTCGTCAACCCCGGCGTGCCGATCCCGCCGGAGATCCAGTGGCTGACCGGGATCACCAATGAGATGGTGCGCGCCGCACCGCGCTTTGCCGACATCGCCGCCGATCTGGCGGCGCGGCTGCACGAGGCGGTTTTCGTCGCCCACAACGCGCGCTTCGACTACGGCTTTCTGCGCGCCGAGTTTGCCCGTGTCGGCATCGACTTTCGCGCTCGCACGCTGTGCACGGTGCGGCTGTCGCGCGCGCTGTACCCGGAGCGCGGGCCGCATTCGCTCGATGCGATCGTCGCTCGCCTTGGCCTGGACGCCGCAGGCCGGCACCGCGCACTGGGCGATGCGCGGATGCTGTGGCAGTTCGTGCAGACGCTTTATGCGCGCAGGACACCGGCCGAGATCGAGCGCGCGGTGGATGCCGTGCTGGCGCGGCCGGCCACGCCCGTGCATCTTCCGCCGCAGGTGCTGGACGAATTGCCGCGCGCACCGGGCGTGTACCTCTTCTACGGGCTGAACGCGCACCCGATCTACATCGGCAAGGCGCTCGACCTGCGCGCGCGCGTGGCCGACCACTTTGGCGCCGAGGCGGTCAACGCCACCGACGCCAAGCTGGCGGCCGAAGCACACCGGCTGGAGTGGGAAGAAACCGCCGGCGAATTCGGTGCGCTGCTGCGCGAGGCGGAACTGATCAAGACGCGGCTGCCGGCGCACAACATCGCACTGCGGCGGCGGCGCGGTGCGGTGGTGTTTGCGCTGGACGACGGCGCCAGCCGGCCACGCTTTGCCACCGCGACCGGCATGTCGCCCGAGGCACTGGAAGGAGCGTTCGGCCCCTTCGCCTCGCGCGCCAGCGCGCGGGCCGCGCTGATCGCGCTCGCCAACGAGCACGGCCTGTGCCTGAAGACGATGGGCCTGGAGCGCCGTCGCCGCGACTCGCCTGCCGCCGACCCCTGCTTTGGGCGCCAGTTGCACCGCTGCGCCGGTGCCTGCGTCGGCGAAGAAAGCCCTGCCGCCCACGCCACGCGGCTGCGCGAACTCGCCGCGCACTGGCAACTGCCGCCCTGGCCCCACGCGGGCGCGCTGGCGCTGGTGGAGCGCAACGCGGGGCGTGTGCGTGAGGACTGGCACGTCTTCGACCGCTGGTGCTGGCTCGGCACCGTGCGCAACGCCGACGCCGCGGCGCAATTGGCGCGCGCTGCGCAGCGGCTGTTCGAGGCCGACAGCGCCAAGCTGGTGATGAAGGCGCTGGCCGCCAAAGCGCCGTGGGCGCTGGAGCGCGTCGCGCTCCCTGTCGCGTAGGGCGCGACCGGCGCCGCGCGCTACAGCCGGGCAAGCGCCACGGACAGCGGCTCGCCCGCGCGCACACCGAGGGCGGCAGCCGCGCGATTGACGCGCGAGACGATGCCGCCGGCGAGCGCGTCCTGCGCCTCGCCGATGCGCGCGCTCGTATGCGCGACCGCCACCGCAGCCTGCCCTTGCGCATCGAGCAGCGCCAGCGCGGCGACACCCGCCTCTTCCTTGCCGATGCCGGCGTCGTTGAACACGTAGAGCGTCGAGCGCACCGCCAGAGCGTACGGCGCCACGCTGGCGCCACCGTGCGATCCGGTCACGACGACGCGGCCGGCGTGCTCGGCGCGCACCTGGGTGATCGAGTCGAGCAAGACCGGTGGCGCAGGCATGGCGCAGCGACGATAGCAAGCGCGCGCCGCCGGCTGCGCGCTTATCCTCCGCGGATGCGCTTTGAACACCTGATCGAGATCAACGACCCATTGATGCCCTTGCTGACGCCGCTGACGCGCGCGCAACTGTGGCGCGG